>JABWAT010000004.1 GCA_013360915.1 Bacteroidota bacterium | reverse complement strand
CCCAAAATTTCAACTATCTATGAACCATAACCACGCTGACCTTCCCGATTACCATCGGGACGCTCTCCCAGCTGAGCTATAGCCCCAAAATTTCAACTACCTATGAACCATAACCACGCTGACCTTCCCGATTACCATCGGGACGCTCTCCCAGCTCAAGCTATAGCCCTAAAATTTCAAAACCAGACATCCTTTGTTTCACACGTATATTCAATCAGCCAAACAAAGGGTACCTGATTATTTTAGGAAAGGCAAAAATATCTCCAATCAGGTTGAATGTCAAGAAATGTAAGGCAGCAGAGCACTCTTAACACTCAACAACCCATTGAAACCGACTGTCCTTGTGATTCGGTAAATACTTTGCTTTATTTATATCAACCAACAACATCAGGCAACTACCCATGGAGTTAATCCGCAGAACCATTCATCGGTTCTGTATCTGCTTGACGGCTTTTTCCTTTTCCTGCCTTCCAGACAGCCTCGGGCAACATTATCCATTTGTTCATTATAATCAGGATCACGGCTTACCAGGTTCACCGGTAACGGCTTTTCTACGGGACAGCCGCCAATACATGTGGGTAGCCAACTACAACGGCCTTTCCATCACCGATGGCTTCCGTTTCAGGGTGTTAACCACCACGGACGGACTGATTGCCAACAGTATCCGTTGCCTTGAAGAAGACAACCACGGACAGATCTGGATAGGTACCGATTCAGGAATTTCAATTTTTGATGGATTTCGTTTTAAAAATTATCCTTCGGGCGAGCAAATCGGAGCAGGCATTGTGTGGGAAATCAGCCGGGCCCAGGATGGAAGCATGTGGATTGCCACCTCCGAAGGCGGCCTGACGGTCTTTGATGGCACCCAGTTCATCAGACATTCATTACCTGGTGGTTTGTCTGATCAATCGGTCCTGTCCGTTTTACCCCTGACAAAGGACACGCTTCTCGTAGGAACCAGGAACCACGGAGTAAAAAAACTGGCTGTTGCCCGGGATGGTACCGTTCACGACATCACCACTCCCGACCTGACTGCAATCGGGAAGCAACATCTGATTAAAAAAATCAGACGGGACCCAACCGGAAATATCTGGGTTGCGACACGGGGCGGAGGCGTTTTTTTCAAGAGGAATCAGTCAGGCAGATTTAACTCAGCGCCCATTCTGGCCGGACACGATGTCTATGATCTGGCTTTTCTGTCGGATCGTTTGGTCTCATGTGCGATTTTTGGCGATGGCATTATCCTGCTCCGGTTTGACGACGATTTTAACCTGGTGACTGAAGAAAAATGGTCGGTTGACAATGGTCTTGCCAACGAAAAACCCTGGTCCTTGTATGTGGATCCTGATTCAATTCTTTACATCGGACACCTGACAGGATTTTCAAAACTGACCACCCGGCAAATCCGGCATTTTTCGATCCCGGGATTCGAAAATGAGAAAACCATTTTTTCTCTTTCTCCTGATTCATCAGGCGTCTGGGCGGTCACCAATAAAGTGGTAACCCACATCTCGCTGACAGAAGGGACCCGGAATTTTAAATCGTACTCTGAATCTGCCGGAGTTCCTGCCACAGAGAAACTGGTAATCTATACCGATCCAACCGGAAGAACTCTGCTGGGGTCTTCCAGAGGAATTCATCTCTTCAAATATCCACGATTTCATGCGGTTGAAGGACTTCCTGCAGCAAACGTGATCGATCTGGTTGCCACACCTGACCTGACATATTGGGCCGCCACTGGTCAGGGATTATGGACCTTTCGCCTGGACAGAACCGGAAAGGCCTCCTATTTCGAAGAGTACCGGCTAAACGCAGGTGTTTCCTCCAATACCTTCTACTCGGTTGCACCCGGTCCTGATGGCCGCATTTGGACTTGCTCTCCCTCATCGGGTATTTCCTTCCTGAAAAATGGCCGGTTGTCTAATCTGAGCAAAAAAGACGGACTTCCCGATCAGAGTATCTGGGATCTGACGGTTAGTAAAAATGGAACCATCTGGGCCGTTTCCAATTCCGTTGGTCTTATCAGAATCATTCCGGATGGAGATTCCTTCCAATATTCGGTTTTCTCAGTAAAGGACGGATTATCCTCTGGGTTTTGCACCTCGGTTCAGTTCGGTCCGGATAGCAGTCTGATCGTGGGTCACAACACAGGACTGGATATTTTACGATTTCAGGCACCGGATGATCCGACAAGATTTAATGGGCGTGTGGTCAGACGATTGAACAGGCAGAACGGTCTTGGCGGAAACGAAGTGACCACCGGATCCTCCATCATCCTGGATTTCTTGCAACGTCTCTGGATCGGTTTGGTTGATGGTCTTACTGTTGCCGATTGGCAGATATTACAAACTCCGCTTGCTCCGTTCCGACCGGTGATTACCCGCATATTCAGCCACTCAGAACCCGTGTATCATGAGCGGTTTTTTCATCCCGACACGCTGACGGAATCAGGTGTACCGGTACAACTGCCACCTGGCACTTCAAATCTTCGGTTTGAGTTCACCGCGTTAAATTTTCGTGCTCCCGAAGCCACCGTCTTCTCCTACCGTCTGTCCGGATTGGATGAAACATGGTCCCCACTTTCGCATTCCCGGGAAAAGGAGTATACCAATCTTTCTCCAGGAACTTACCAGTTTGAATTGCGAGCCAAACATCCCGACGGAGACTGGGGTGAAACGGTCCACTCGGTGCCAGTTATCATTCTTCCCTTTTTCTGGCAAACCTGGTGGTTTATCACCCTTTCTGCCTTATTCTTTTCCGGAGGGTTGACAGGATGGATTTTTCTGCGGGTCGGCAGAATTGAAAAACAAAAACAAATGCTTGAAGCAGAGGTGGGAAAGCGTACAAATGATCTGGAGAGGTATGCTCAGGAAGTTGAATCGGCCAACCAGGCCCTGTTCGATTTAAGTCGCCAGAAATCGCAGCTGCTCAGCATAGCAGCCCATGATCTCAGAAATCCGCTGACAGCAATTACCACAACAGCAGAAATGATCATTGCCAGATCCGATCAGCCTGAATCAGTTATTCAACGGGCAGAATTTATCCGGTCGGCAAGTATCCGTATGGTTCAAACCATCAATTCCCTTCTGGATCTGACTGCCATTGAGGATGGAAAGATGGAATTGACCAAATCGGAGTTTAATCTGCCCGATGTACTCCGGTTTGTAACGGAAGCCAACCACATCATGGCAGAGAAGAAGCAGATTTCAGTCCGGCTTCATCTGCCAGCCGGGTCAAGATTACCTGTGTTTGCTGACGAGGCAAAAATTCAGTTGGTTCTGGAAAATCTTCTGTCAAATGCCATCAAATTTTCACCATCAGGTTCAATGGTTGAACTTGGATTGAACAGAGTGGAAACAGGATATCAGATTTGGATCAGGGATGAGGGACCCGGCTTTTCTGAAGATGATCAGAAGCGATTATTCGGCCGGTTTGAAAAATTATCTGCTCGCCCCACGGCTGGCGAACATTCATCCGGATTGGGGCTTTCCATATCTGCTGAACTCATCAGAATGCACAACGGAATCATAACACTGGAGAGCAAACCGGGAGAGGGCGCCTGCTTTACCATCAGTCTTCCATTTGGAAAACAGTTTTTCTGATTGATTATTGAATACTGATGTGAATATTCACACCGATTTCCGAAGCGGAGATTTCCGGAGAGGATAGCGATCCCGAAATGGGTTTAGAATTGGTGTATCGCCAGAAGGCCGATGCATTCACCCGTGATGAAATTGCATATCCCACCCTCGGTTCAATGGTAATCCGTGTGGTTCCGCTGGGAGGTGCCGCCGAGGCCTGATCGGCTGTCAGCGGTTCGATCACCGTTTCATCAACAGCATAAGACCCGGTCATGGACAAATCAATGTCATTCTTCAGGGTATTTCCGTTAAACGGCCAGAAATTAAGCAATGTGGAACCACTCTGACTGTAAGACAAGGATCCTGAAAGCTCACGCGTGTTCTGTGTATTAAGCTGATAGTTGACGGTGGAAAGTGAAATATTCCTTGCCATATTAAAATTGAGTCTGGCCGTCAGTGGTTTGTTGAACGCGAAGGTAAATCCGACCAGCGGTGCAAATCGTTCAGAAACACGCGGTGACTGAAATTCCTTCCTTGGAACAAACAGGGTATCTAAGGGACTGTTTGGATTCACATACGGTTTTCCTGCATCCTGTCGGATTCCGTAACTGGTCTGATAGTCACCGGAGTACGAGTGATTCATTGTCACCGTCCTGAAAAAGGAGGACCACAAGGGAAACTTTTCCAGACCCGTCACACTGATGGTCCAGTTCGGCAATGGAATCAGATCCTGCCATTCACCCGGTATTGTAAAAATACCAAGACCCATTACATTGGTGATTTTCTCAGACAAACCAAATAATTCCAATCCATCGCGGAAGGCCGCCACCATCTCGTTGTTTCCTGTGATGTAATTTCCGGTTTCCTTGTTGGTCGGAATGTTTTTCTGGATACTTTTAAAATCTCCGAAAATGGAAATAAATGAACGGGTGAATCCTCCCTTCTTGGTAAGCTGCTCTGTATTGAATGTGGACGCATTCAATTTTGCTTCCTGCGAGTAATTCCAGGTCACTTTCCATGACAATTCTGTTTTAACATTTTCGAATGGCTGGAATCCGGTACGCCAATCCAGAGAATTGGACTGAGAGAAATTTTCGGTTGGATTGACTTTGATTGATGACCCTTCCAAATATCTCAGTCTTGGACCAGCATCCTTTGACAAACCCAACTGAAATGCAAGCCCCGGGCCACGGATCACATTTGGTTTATAAAAGCCAAATCCGTCTGGCCACCAGTCTGCATTAAATGGATAAAAATTCAGAAATCCAGACTGTCCGGCCAGTCCGTTGGTTGTAAAACTGTTTTGCTGACTGAAGTTGATTCCGATTGCATCCAGAGCAAGGAACATTTTACCAATGGATTGAATATCACTCCACAATTTTTCATGTGCTGCCAGAGAATCCCGTTTCACTTCCTTTCCTGCTTTAACAGGACCATCTGATGACGACAGGAGAGATCGGAGATCAATATTTGATCTCAGCGAAAAGGAAGTGGCCCAACCAGCAGAATTTCCTAAATTGGTACTCGTCCCGCGTGCACTCGCGTTGGGATTTCGCCAGGAGTACTGGGATGAATAAGAGGTTGTCAGGTTGGCCCATCGAATCACCGGAATTTTATAACCGAGACCGATGCTTTGTGTGTAAGACAAATCACGCCCCAGATCAAGCCGGGCCATCCGTGAAAAAAGATCCCCCACAATTTCACTTTCAGGCCGTTCCTGATTTTCAGTATCCACTAACAAATCCTGCAGTGTGGAAGCTGTATTTCCCGACATTGAAAAAGTCAGATCCTGAGTGAAGGGAAATGCCAGATTAAAAGAATGATTGGCGGTAAACTGCAAACTGGGTTCATCGGGTTTTCCTTTCACCCTTGATTTCACCTGAGATCTTGAACGACTGATGCTCATACCAAAACCAATCGATTGTGGCTTCAGAAAAATCCGGGTACCAGCCCAGGTTTTTATCGTTTCATCATCAAGAAGAAAATAATCTTTGCCCATCAGGTCTTCTAAGGGTGCAAATGGTTCCCAGTATAAATCCTGTGCGAACCGGTAACTGTAATCCACACGCGATCTCCAGTCCCAGGACCGCCTCCAATCCTCCTGTGGTGAACGGGAATAATCGTTAGAGTATGAAAAGTCCAGGGTGATTTTATCTATGGTCGCCTGGAGCAACGGATTTTCGGAAGGTTTGACCTTTTTTATTCCATTCAGTGAAATCTCATTCGAAACACTGACCGTACGATTACGGTCAATCAGCCGGGCCCCATTTGAATCCAGTTTGGCAGCTTCGCTCAGCTGAATATCTGAACCGGCCAGAAATTTTGGTTCTGAAACCGATTCGGAATGTCTGATGCTGAGCGGGATGGTCACATCCTGATTATTATTCAGGAATTTTTCCAACCCGAATTGTGCACCGACTGACCAACTGGTCCTGGTCTCTTTGTTGTTACTGATCGATTCGGTCACCCGACGAAACTCTGCATCGGTGCGCTCAATGGAGAAATTCACCGTTCCGATATCAGCCAATTTGACACCAAGCGCAGTCTTGGCTGCCCAACCTGTTTCTTCCCGGTAACCCGATACCCGCAATTCATTCACCCAGATCGAAAAATTCAAGGGCAAGGCCGACCCTTTACCTGCCGGATTCCTGAGACCAATATTGATTTGTTTGATCTGGGTGAGGGTTGGCGTTCCTCTCAGCAAAATTCTTGTACCAGCCGGATAGCCAATCGGGTTTCTGACGATCAGACTATCCCTTCCGGCAATTTTTCTGGTTTTTAATGCAGTAAGCGCGGCAAGATCAATATCGAAGGTGTTCTCCGGACTCCAGGTAGCAGGTCCGCTTGCTCCTTTTCTCTTGTCGGGATGAAGGGGAAGTGCAACCTCATAGTAGCTTCTCGAGTCTGATCCAAACCGAATGAACACTTCGGCATCGTAATTTGTTGTATCCACGAATAAAACGGGAGTATCAGACCCTGTCGGGTTTTCATCGGGGCCATGAACAAACATCTTTAACCGTTTGTAATTGGTAATGTTCATTCCGGTGTTTCCACCGATATTCCTCTGAATGGAACGTTCCATTCCATCTTCCAGACGAAATGCTGAGATCTCAAGAGACTGCTCATTTAACTGAATATTTTCATCAGGACGGGTCCGGTCTTTTTCCCGCTGAATTCCCGGAGGTGAATTATATTTATCCGGATTTTCTTCGATGTTGATTACAGCAACAGAGAGGACACTATCACGTTGATTTTTTTCATTTTTTGTGATCAGCCACTGATTCCCGACAAAATCGATGGTGGCAAATTGCATATATACCGGATTTTCGAATCCGCCCAGCCAGATTCTCATATAACGGATATCACCGAGGTTTTCAATGGTTCCCACCTTTTTTCTGAATTCTGTAAGGGGAATCCGAACCTGATACCATTTACTGGATTCATTTCCTGAGACAACGTAACCGACACCTGCTTTCAATGAATCGGGATGAATGGCAACCCTGTAGTTGTAATAATCATTGGCCTGATCCAGAAAGGTTGATGCATTCATATCCTCGCTATCTGGAATAGTACGATCCTGAGATCCCTGGACACTTGTATTGCTTTCCGATCCGTTAATCCGGGTAAAATCATAACTTCCCTGGTTGAAGGAATAATTATCACCGGAAATATCGGCCAGAATTCTTTCCTTCTCGGCCGGATCGATTCCGATGGCATCCAGGGAAGCTCTGAAAGCACTATAAAAGGTTGTTTCCTCCTCATTTTTAAGACCATCCAGACCGATATCATCATTTTCAGAGAATTGGGAAGCAGAGGTGCTGATCGGCCGCCGGCCCCATGTACTTGCCGTTGAGTTCCGTTGCTGGGAAATTCCCAACTCAGTATTTAACTGTCCGTCGGGTAAAATGTCCTCACTGATGTACCCAAGATCAATATTTAGAAATCCTCCCTTGGTGTCGGTATAAATGGCAGAAGTTTCATTGTCGGTTACCTGGAACCAGAATTCGAGAAATTCGATATTCTCGGCTGCCAGATTGGTCATGTAGGAAGGCATGGCCTTCTGAATTCCGGCCCAAGTTTCGCCAGAGGTATTATAAATGGTCTGATCAAGCCGGGTTGAGTAATTAAAAGGTCCGCGTTTTTTCGGTTGATAATCAAACACGAACGGTGTGATGGAATTATCACGGGATGAAACAGACCGATCGGGCCAGATATCCTGAATGGGAATCCGGCGGGCATAATCATTATAATACTTCAGCCAGGCGCGGTAATTGGTCAGGGTTGAATCGACTTTTCTGAAATCGGTCACCGGCAGATTTTTCCATCCGACCAGACTGGTATCAGGAACTGTGGACAAACTCCAGGAAGTGTAATTAAGACCTGCGGTAATCGCCTTTTTTGATCCTTCAAAATCATCAATATAAGCCACTCCATCCGGATCGAGCGTGGTATTGAGTTCGTCGGGGTGTCCAGGAATAATCTGGGCCACCTCACCACTGATACTGAACTCGGAAACCTGTGAGGTTTTAACCCCCGGCAGAACATTCAGCGCACGGGTAAGCCATCGGGCCTCGGTGGACCATCGGCCATCCATCCCAATAATATTGTTTAATTTGGGTTCCTCACCAACTCTGACCTTATCGGTCAGCGGTTTTTCGGAATAACGCAACCAACTGAATCCAAGTTTTAAATCATCGGTCAGATCCAGGTCAAAGCGCGAGCCGATGAAATTTTTAGATGCCAGGGTAAACAGATCATTCGATTCAAATTCCACCGAGATATTACTTCCCGGAGTCAGATACGCCCGGTTCTTTATCTGAAGTGAACCCAATTGGTAATCGACTTCATAATCCACATTCGGTACCAGTGGTATTCCGCCTGAGAGTACTTTTACCGATCCTTCAACCAGATTAAAGGCTCCAAGGGTATATCGGTCACTGATAGACCCTTTTACCGATCCCTTGATGTAATATTTATCATCAGAAATTTTTGCTGCCTGCTGGGTGGTGTCATACAACTCGGAAAACAGATAATCTTCCTTTTTATCATCCGGCAGTGACAAAGCGTTTACTTCATCAATCAGTGGTTTTGAATTAAAGGGCTCCAGAAACGGAAAAACAATTTCACCGCGGCGGGGACGAACCGTAATTCCAGGACGGAAATCAAATTTATCATCTTTCTGCGGACTGGCATTCGGCCCCTGGACATTCAATCCAAGCACATCGAGAAGGTTGTTATTGCTTCCTGGCAATGAACGTTGCGCCTGATTGCTCTCGAGAACCGTCAGATCCAAATCAAGATCTGCTTCAATAAAATCGGCACTGCCAAGGCTGTAGATATTTTTCAGCATCAGATCCCAGGCTTCGGTATTCGTATTATTCAGGGATTGTGGCCTTACCAGTTTTAAAACCAACCGGTTTCTTTGCTCACCCGACTGACCAGCAGAAATGGCAAAGTCCCCAATCCGGGCGGTTTGGTTTGATCCGGCAATCTGAACTTCATACGCAATAGCAATGGCCGCGGTTTGTTCGATCTGTGTATAGATGTGCAGAATCCCGGTTTCTTTGTCTATTTCATAATCAGTGCCTTCCTGCAGTTTGATAAAGGTACCGATCGCATACTCCTTATTACTGATTCCCAGGTCGATTGGAGTGGCTGTCCGGTTACGAAGGCGTGTTAGCTGGTCGGCAGTAAACGGACCATCACCTCCGGGCAGACCCACCAGTTCTCCTGGTTTGATTCCTGGATTCTCTCCCAGTTTTAAAAGGGCGACAGCTTCCAGTTCCTCCTTGGGAGTCCCCTGGGTGGTTTTCTGTTTCCAGACTTCGTATTGAATAATCGGTGCATCCGATTGCAAAAGAGAAGGAAGGGTGGGAACAAAGGCCTTTTCATAAAACTCGCGGTAGTAGCGGGACAGAAAAAAGTGACGGTCGTAATCATACTGCCAGACCGGAATATTGATTTCCTTCTTCTGCTGGCCACCGGTAATGGATCGTTTTTCGGTTTTTCCCTTTTGCTGAGAAACCAGAAACGTCCAGGTCAGCGGGCCCATCTGCATGGTGGACTTGATACCAAACAATGCAGAAGAACCCGACACATAGGTACTGGGAGTGGTCAGCGAAACGTTACCGGCTTCGATCTTCTTGATAATTTCATCTTCATACCCGGTATAGACCACCCGCAGACTGTTTTCATATTCAAACGTCCGCTGGGTTGACCAATCTGCACTGATCTGAAGTTTATCACCCACAGTGCCCTGCACATTCATCTGAAATTGCTGGTCAAATACCGGATCGTTGGTTGTTCCGGTTCCTGTAGTCGATTCATTGATGGAGTTAAAACGGGTGGCCCAACCAGCCTTAACATCAATGGAACCATTGACCCGGATGTTGATTCTGGGGGGACCGAAAATGGTCCGGAACAGGGCACTGCCTCCGGTCGGAACGTAGATATCCACATTGGTGATTTTTGAAAACAATTCCTCAATGGCATCGGCCTTTTTTGTGACCACACGGGTTCCTGTCAACGTTGTCCAGGTAGAACGGATATTCGACTGAAACCGCTCGTTCACATAGTTTTCATACGGCATGGCAATGGGACCACGCAACGTCAGGTCACCAATGGTTTCCCTGATGATCACAGTAGAAAGAGAACTGTCGATTTCCACTTTCTTCTGAATGGAGTTCGGCTGGGACAGAAACAGATTGTACCGTATATCCATCGCAGGATCCGGAACAAACGATTGCGGTCGGCGGAAGGTCATTTGTTCAATTCGGGCAGTGGAATCAGTGGTGAACTGAAGCGAATCGGCGAGTTTTTCTTCCCAGGTTTTCTGACGCGGAACCACCACCGAATCGGGACGGGCCAGAATGGAGTCGGTTGGAGCCACCATGGAATCAGGTCTGGAAGTAACAATCGAATCGGCAGGAACAGGCACCGGGGGCGGCGGAACCGTATCGGACCGGGAGGTATCTGCAGTATAAAGCCGGCCGCGATCCGGTAAATCGTTCCAGTCAGGGACGAGACGTCGCTGAGCGGCTTCCTGCTGTGGAATGCAGGAACTGAGTCCTAAAACGGTTGCTGCCGCCAAAAGACCAAACACGACCCGTTGGGATACGGTGATCCTGAAATGCTGTTTAAAACCCACGTAAGCGTTTATTAGGTGATTTGGTGATTCAGGCCCTTATTGGCCCGGATCCTGTCGGTAGCAAAGTATCGCTGGCAGCTCCGGAAAGTGAAAGTGGGCAAAAATATTCAAAATCGATGATTTCGCCAACCGTTTCACCGGAATGGAATGCGTTTTGCCCGACTATCGCATGCTTTCTGGTATAAGAGAGTCCGGATTGGGTAAGAAACCGCTTAATTTTTCCAGCTAAAGAGTTCCTCTGGATTACCCGGAAAGCCAATTACGGCAAAGAAGGACCTTCAATGGGATCGGTCACCTGGTTCAGATTGAGGTGAACCGGACTGATCAGATTGGCCGGGCCTGTGGATAGATAACCAGATGAAAGAATCCTGCAACGAAGTCCGCCCCGGCCTTTCAGAAAAGTCCACGCTCCCGGGGCAAACCCATCATCCATCCACCGGCAGGGGGTGCAATGGCCGGACCCGGACAACCGGATACCATTTATTTCAAACTCCAGACCAATCAGCTCATTGAGCGGCACTCCGCTGATTAACACATTCCGACGGAAAAATTCAGGGGACCTATCCGTCAACTTCAGGTGAACCAGCAATTCATGATAGACTTCCATGGAAAACAGGGTCACCTGGCCTGAATAGTCGGGTTTCCGGTTATAAAACCGGTCTCCCGGAATCCCTTTTCCTACTTCGAGAAAAACCGACGGATGCGAAGTCATGGCATGGGGACCCGGCTCGGAAGTGGAATTCCCGAAGTAGGCATGGCCGGCAGAAGTAAAAAGGTGGTGAATAACGACAGGATACGTGATCATTAGAAATGATTGGTCGATTTCAGGTCGTGAAGCGGATAAAACGATTCCCTCCAGCGGATCCCCTGTTGCCGGGTGGTTACCCAGGCAGACCGAAGGATGGCAATGGAAACCAGCAGCGCACCAACCGGCAACAATAGCCCCCACCAGCCCGATTTATTCTGGAAGGAGGGATTGTAGATAAAAAATGCAGTGAGAATCAGAAGAATAACCGGGATGGCCGAACCGGGCGACGGCCAGAACAGCAGAAACGGACCGCAGGTAAAAAACAGCCAGGCCGATAAGCCTGCAATCATGCGGATCCAGGAGTAACCAAATCCGGTAAACGCATTTTTCTCAATTCCTTTCATGGCCGACAAGGGATGATCGGCCTGCCATTCCACTTCCAGGTGCTGATGGGCATTGTAAAGCCTGCAGGAACCACCAGATTGCTTGGCCAGTTTGCCCAGCACCATATCATCTGCCACATCCATTGGAAAGGCACGGTGTGTTCCAACCCTTTCATATAAGGACCGTCTGATCAGGTTAAAGGCACCGATACCGGCAAACGCCCTGCTTCGGGGCAGATGAACCCGGTCCATGTGCTGACTGAGAACCAGTGCTGCGGCAAAAGCCAGATTAAAGGCAATGGTCAGCGGATGGCGGGCCACAAAGGCTGGGAATGCACAGACAAAATCCTCCTTGTGATGCTCGGCGTCGGTGAGAATCTGATTCAGCATATCGGGTCTGATATGAATATCTGCGTCGGTAAACAACAGCCAGTCACCCGTTGCCTTCGCGGCACCCAGACTAAGTGCGTGGTTCTTGCCAAGCCATCCCGGTGGCAGCACCTGATTGCGGATCACCTGAACCCGCTTATCAGCAGCAGCCAGCCGTTCCATGATTTCGCCCGTGGCATCGGTGCTGCGGTCATCCACCCAGATAAATTCAAGGTCGGGATAGGTAACCAGCAGCCAGCTTTTCAGGGCAGGTTCCAGTTTACCTGCTTCGTTTCGGGCAGCCATGATCACCGACACCCGGGGCAGGAGGACGGCTTTTTCGGTCCCACGCTGGCCAGGTACCGGACAGACCTGCCGCAACCGGAAAAACTTCCAGACGGCGACCAGCCATCCCGCAAAAAGAAGCAGGAGAGCCCAATCAGCCACTGTCACGGGTTACCTTTTTCAGGCGGGGCATCCGCCAGCCAAAATATAAAGACGCCAACCGGATTAAGGTGATGGCTCCGATCGTAAGCAGACTGATCCATTCGGGGGAGAGATCGGTTTTCTGAAGGGAAAAATACACACCGGCACCCAGAAAACAGGCCGTGGCATATATCTCGCGATTGTGAAAAATAGCAGGAGTCGTGCCCAGAAGCAGATCACGGATAATCCCACCTCCGGCAGCCGTAATCACCCCCATAATCACACAGACCGAGGGAACCGCCCCCAATAATTCGGCCTTCTGAATTCCGATCAGGGTGAACAACCCCAGTCCGACTGCATCCGGAATGAGAAAGTAATGATAAACCGGCTGAAGATTTCTCACGAAAAAAAAGACGGCAATGGTGCTCCCGAGAATCAGCCAGAGATACAGGGACTGATCCATCCAGAAAATGGGGTACTTGTTCAGGAGAAGATCACGGATGGTTCCCCCACCCAGTGCGGTGACAAAGGCAATAACGAGCGCGCCGAAAATATCGAGCCGCTTTTCGGCAGCTGCCATCACGCCTGAAATGGCAAATACAACAGTTCCGGTGATTTCAAGCCAGTAAAACATGGTGAATAAAGGTAGAAAGTTACCACCTGAATTCAGAATTGGTCCCGTCTGGTTCCAACAGAAACAAAAAAGGCGGTCAGAGGACCGCCTTTTTTAACGACATACCGGGGAGACGTTTACTTCGTCAGAATCATCTTCTGGCTCTGTGTGCCAACCGGGGTAATGAGTTTGTAGAAATACACACCTGAAGACAGACCTTCTGCATTAAACTGACGGGTGTGCGTACCGGATGGCATGGTTTCATCAGCCAGCGTGGTAACCACCTGACCCAATGCATTGAAGACCACCAGTTTGACTGCCATTTCGGAGGGCAGGTTAAAGGTGATATTCGTAGTCGGGTTAAACGGATTCGGGTAGTTCTGGTTCAGCGACAGACTGTTGGCCACTTCGGTGTCTTCACCTTCGGTCATGCCCATATCGGCATCATCCTTGGTAAAGCTGGCAACGGCAACCACACGTGGTGCAGTGTAGGTGGCTTTTACCCACACCTTTTGTGACGGATTGGTCGAACTGTTATTCCGAACCTTAATCTGATAGTAACCTGTAGACGCAGGTGTGTAGGTCAGGGTAATCGGATTGGTTGAACCAGTGACGGTCTTCAGAATACTGCTGCCGCTGGCATTGTAAAGCTGAATGGCCACACTCTTGAGAGGGGAAGCAGACTGATACAGTTGAACTGTGATGGTTTTTCCGCCTTCAGAGAAGACACGGCCTGCATAACGCAGAGCCTGTGAACTGGCAGGAAGTGCGCCACCCTGTTTCAGGGAAGAGGCATGGCTGTCGCCGAGATCATTGGCCATTTCCCATTCCTGGGTGGTGGTCCGAACGGCAGGAGCAAATCCGCCGGTGGTACCAACAGGGGCCCAGACGGTATAACCGCGGCGGATGTTGGAACCATCGCAGGGAGGAATCCAGATAGTTGCACGACCTGAACCATCGGTCCAGATGGTACCGCTGTTGGCGCCCGAATAGTCCTTCAACTCACGGTTGGCACCAAAGTCGGTCTGAACGGTAACAGATTGCCAGGTGCTCCAGGTATCATTCACACCAATGATGGCACGACCGGAACGCTCGATAACCAGCGCATCACCAGCCTGCCACCGGACTTTATAGGCACCGGCTTTGAAGTTAAGTTTCTGATGGCACCAGATCAGGTTTACCAGATAATCACGGGTGGGAAGATCGGTGGTGTTGGTCGGACGGTGCGTATACCGTTTGGTGGTATTGATCTTGAACAAATCTTCGAAGAAAATCTGAGGGGATCCATCAACCGACATGGCAATGGCGTAAGCAACCTGAATACGTGGATCATCCGGATGAATGTGAGGAGCCAATTCATCGCCTGTGTTCCAGGATGCATAATCACCCGAGGCGTTGAAACTGGCTGGACGGAATGTATCATGATTGTTGACGAAAGGAACCGTGCGATAGCGGTTGCCCTGCTGCTTTCCGGGAATGGAACCCAGATCATAGAATCCACCACCGGTGATAATGCCGTACAATCCTTCACGGAGAGCAAAATCAAAGGTTCCGATCATGTCTTCCGATCCACCGTTCGAATACTTCACATCATTGATATACTGATCCATTTCATAGGCGGAACCGACATATTCACCGACGTTGAACATTTCAGAACCACCGTTGGCCCAGCCGGCATTGTATTTAACATTGTAGCTGAGGTCCTGAACGATGTAATGAGGGAAATGTTTGACAGCATCCCAGCGGAAACCATCAACGCCCGTCTGTTTCTTCAGCCAAACGATCCAGTTGCGTGCTTCGGTACGCATGTAATCGCTGTATTGAGCAGGATTGAAACCAGTTGCATTGGTCGACGGACCGTAAGCACGGGCATCCTGATAGCAGATATCGGGTCCCCAGCCGCCTTGTGCCCAGTTACCGCTGGTTGAGTTTACCCATTGGTTCGGATGGAAATTGGTATAGTTCTTTGACCAGCGGCCTGAACGGGCCCAGTATTCAGTGGCATTTTCTGCTGAAGTGTTTCCGGGTACCGACGCTGCAGGGGCAGGTTTGCCATAAGAAACATAACGGAAATTTTTATAACCACCTTCGTTGCGCATGGAATAGGTGGGTTCGGGGTCCTGACCACCGGTTCCGCTGTTGGCAGATCCGGCATCACTGGTGTGATTCAGAACCACGTCCTGAATGACCTGAAGTCCGTTGGCCTTCATAACAGCAACCGACCGGAGGTATTGATCTTTGTTTCCGAAACGGGTGGTAACAGAACCCTTCTGGAATTTGTCACCAAGATCATACTGATCAAATACCGAGTAACCAACGCTGTTGGTTCCGGCATTCTTTGGTGTGGGGGGAATCCAGA
This sequence comes from Bacteroidota bacterium, assembly GCA_013360915.1. Taxonomy (NCBI): domain Bacteria; kingdom Pseudomonadati; phylum Bacteroidota; species Bacteroidota bacterium. The sequence continues at coordinate 151,297 of JABWAT010000004.1, read as the reverse complement.
CTCCATCAAGACCATTGTCACGCAGCCGTGGTGCGAGTTCGGTCAGATAGTCAGCCCAGGCGTTTGAGTAATTGTTGTTCCAGTAATTCCACCAGAATCCCTGCAGAACGACTTTTCCGTTCCATGGATTCTGAGCCTGGACTCCGGCAAACAGAGTAACCAGTACTGCAAGTGCTAAGAACCATTTTTTCATGGCGAACCTTCCTTGTATGTCGTTTAACATGATCCGGGCAAAGACCCGGTGATTGCGATTTTATCAGAAAGGCCCGAATCCGGTTGCGCTTTCATTATGTTAACGGGAGTAAAGGTAGATTTGTAAAAATTTGTTGTCAATACCTCTGTAGAATGGCTTCCACACACCTATTTCGTGACATATATTGACAATACATGCAAAAACAAGGGATTTTGAGGGTTTTAAAGTGACTTACCCAATCAAACACATGTGATGTGACGCACTTTCTTAAATAAAAAAGTCCGGACGGGCCGGACTTTTTAATGAAAATTAATGAAAAGGCTCAGGGAAGCCCTTCCTCCTGCAACCCGCGGGAGGGCTCGGATTCGATCACGTACTTGTCTTTTTTGATCAGACGACCAAACCGGACAGAAATATCATCCAGCATGGAGTACACCACCGGCACCACCAGAAGGGTCAGCGCCGTTGAAGTAATGAGTCCACCGATGATCGCCTGTCCCATGGGTGCCCGCGTTTCAGATCCTTCCGAAACCGCAAGAGCCACTGGTAACATCCCGAAAATCATGGCAAAGGTGGTCATCAGAATCGGGCGTAGCCTGATCGGTCCCGCTTTCAGCAGCGCCTCGTTGCGTGAATATCCCTCCCGACGCAACTGATTGGTGAAATCCACCAGAAGAATGGCATTCTTCGTCACCAGACCAAACAACATTATCACCCCGATGAGTGACATGATTGAAATGGAGCTGCCGAATGCGAGAAGCCCAAGAAAGGCTCCTACCAGCGACAGAGGCAATGACACCATGATCGACACGGGATGGATAAAGCTTTCGAACTGGGAGGCCAGAATCAGGTAAACGAAGATGATGGCCAGCAACAGGGCGATTCCAATGTAACCAAAGGATTCGGCCATGGCCTCTGCCATTCCAACCGATCCCACAAAGTATCCCGGGGGAATGGTTCCGTTCACCTTCAGGCGTTCTACCTTGCTCATGATTTCTGCATCGGCATTCCCCAACAGGTTGCCAGCCAGGTTAGCCGAAATCACAATCTGGCGCTGACGGTCATAACGGGTAATCTTCGAAGGCCCGTATCCTTCCGAAATGTCGGCCACTGTCGACAGCGGAATGTACAGATCCTGACCAAATTCATCCTTGTTATGGGATTTGATCAGCACCTGATTCAATTCACGGTAATTCACCCGGTCTTCGGGCCGCAATTGCAGACGAACCTCATACTGCTGATCTCCTTCCTGAAAATCAGAAACCTTTACGCCATCGATCATCTGTTGTACCGTCGAGGCAACGGCATAAACATCGACACCTGCGTTGGCGGCCACATCGCGTTTCAGTCGTATCTGGACTTCTGGTTTGGTTTCCTCGAGCGAGGATTCCAGATCGACCAGTCCGGGAACGGTTCTGAAAATGGCCATCACCGAGTCTGCAATTGCTTTGGAAACAGCCAGATCGGGCCCCTGAACAGATGTCATGATGGGCTTCTGGGGCGGACCCACATCCGATGGCAATCCATACCAGAGCTGCACACCGGGAATCTGATCCTTCAACTCATTCCGCATCTTGAATATCAGCATGAATACATCCATGCTGCGTTCTTTTTTCGGCTTCATGAGCACCAGAATATCGGCCATGTTCACCGGCTGATTCTGTGACCCGATGGTGGTAAAGGTATTGGCGACTCCGTCATACGTTTTAATTTTGGATTCGACCATCGCTGCATATTCAATGGTCCGGTTCAGGCTGGTACCCGGAGGGGCTTTCACCGTCACAGTAAACTGACCCTGATCCTGATTCGGAATAAATTCTGAGCCAAGGAAGGTGGGAATCAGCAGACCGGCTAAAAAGGCAATGGTTGCAATTCCCATGGTAATCCATTTATGTCCGAGAACCCAGTTCAGTGTTCCCCGGTAGGCATCGTTCAGCCGGTCAAACAGCCGGTTAAACCAGTAAAACGGTTTCTGATACCACTTACAATCGGGTCCCAGATGGGTTTCCTTCGTGAGAATACGGGCCGACAGCATGGGCGTGAGGGTAAACGCCACAAACAGGGACACCATGACGGCAATGGAAACCGTGATACCAAATTGCCAGAAGAATCGCCCGACGATGCCTTCCATGGTAGCCACCGGGAAAAACACAGCCACCAGAGAAAAAGTGGTTGCCATGACCGCCAGTGCGATTTCCTTGGTCGCATTTATGGCGGCATTCACCCGGGTTTCTCCGTCATCGAGGTGCCGGTAAATATTTTCGATGACTACGATGGCATCATCAATCAGAATACCAACCGCCAACGACAAGGCCAGCAGCGTCATGAAGTTCAGCGAAAAGCCCATGAAGTACATGAAACCAAAGCTGGCGATAATCGATGTGGGAATGGCAAGTGCGGCAATAAATGTCGAACCTGCATTCACCAGAAAGAAGTAAATAATCAGCACCGCCAGAATACCACCAATGATGATGTCTTCCTCAACGGCCGCCACGGACTGTTTGATGTAAACCGAGGTATCATCGACCAGCGTGATTTTCACTCCATCCCGTTCAACCTGTGCAGTCAGATCCTTCAGCAACTTATTCACTTCGCCGGCAGCTTCCACCGTATTGGCATCCGATTGCTTGATTACCGTGATCCCGATGGCGGCCTGACCGTTCAGAGCAGAATACGTACGGGGTTCAACGATGCCATCTTCCACATCGGCCACATCACCCAGGCGAACCACCTGACTGCCAACTGTTTTCACCACAAGGGATTCCATGTCCTCGGGGGTCTGATACCGGCCTGCGGTTCTGACCAGCAACTCGCGGCTCCCTTCATTAAACCGGCCACCCGGAAATTCCAGATTGGCCGATTGAATTTTCATGGCCAGATCCTGCATGGTAAGACCGAAGGCATTCAATTTCTGAAGGTTAACCTTCACATTGATCTGGCGTTCACTGCCTCCCAGGAGATTGATCTGCCCGACTCCGGCAGCGGTTTCGAGCCGAGGTTTGATCACGCGTTTGATGTATTCGGTCAGGGTCTGCTGATCCAGCTTCTCCGAAGAAACCACCATGCTCATGATGGGGGCGGCGGCCGGATCGACCCGCAACACAATCGGATCTTCTATATCAGCGGGCAGACTGTTCAAAACCGTGGCAACCTTTTCGCGCACGTCCTGCGCTGCCGTCACTGAATTGACATCCAGATCGAACTCCACCACAATCTGACTGAACGATTCCTGTGAAACCGAGGTGATGTGCTTGATACCCGAAATCGAGTTGATCACTTCTTCCAGTTTGGCGGTTACCTGCGTTTCCACCTGTTCCGGCCCGGCACCCGGGTAAATCGTATTCACCACCACGATGGGGAAATCGACCTTCGGAAACAACTCCATTTTCATCCGGCTGAATCCGAGTAACCCCACAACCAGCAGGGCCACCGTGACCATGGTCATAAAGACCGGTCGTTTGATTGATAATTCTGCTAATGACATCGTCTTTTCTTTCTTTCAGACCGTTTTATTTCGCTTCCCGCGGAATGATTTTATCACCTTCTTTGAGCAGAAGTGTACCCGAGATGACCACCTTCTGGTCTGGTGACAGACCTGAAAGGACCGATACGGTTTCGGTGGTCCGGTAACCGGTGGTTATCTGAACAGCCGACAGGGAACTATCCGGATTAACCACCAGAACGGCCTGTTTGCCCAATTTGGTTGTCAGACTGTTGACAGGCAAAAGCAGGGTTTTCTCTCCGTTGCTGATATAGATGGTTACTCCCACAAACTGCCCGGAACGAAAACCGGATTGAGAGGACAAGCGGATTTTTGCTTCAAAAGTCCGGGTGGCCGGGTCGGCAGCTTTGGCGATTTCATAAATGGTTCCTTCCGAGAGGACGGACGGGTCATCGGTCAGCTTTACTTTTACCTGGGTCCCAACCTTCAACTTTTGCAGATCGGCAGAACTGAGGGCAATGCTGGTTTTCAGCGAAGACAATTTCGACACGGTTACCACCGCAGAACCGGCTGTTACAAAGTCACCTTCATTGACATGAATGGCGGTGATGGTTCCGGAAATGGGAGATTCGAGCATCACCAGGTTTTTCACGCTTCGCAGGTTGGCCTCGGCCACATCCAGATTCACTTTGATTTCATCGAGCATCTGCTGCGAAATGGCACCCGCTTTGAGCAGGTTGTTGTACCGCTCGTAGGTTTTTACTGCCAGATCATAGCCTGATTTGGCCTGATCATACTGTACCGAACCGGTACTGACATCGAAGTTGACAAGGACGGCCCCCTTTTCAACCTGCTGTCCGATGGATACAGGAATGGCCAGAACCGTCTCGGATACGCGCGCCCGGACCACCGTTTCCTCAGAACCGGAAACCGTTCCTGAATAATTGAGCTCCTGAATGAGGGAACCAACCGCAGGCCTTGCTACATCGACCAGCAATTCATTGTTTTTTTCAGGAACGATGGCATCGCTTTCTGTTTGAGTGCAGCCACTCAGGAAAAGACTGGTCGTAACCAGCAGAAGAAGACTGACAACATAGAGTTTCATGGAGATTTCTTTCTATATATACTATTTGATGATAAAGGATTACTTTCCGGTACCGACCAATTGTTCCCAGTCGGCACGGGCCACGAGATAATCATAAACGGCCTGAGCATGGTTGGTCAGCGTCTGACTGAGGGCCACCTGAGCATCGAGAACCTCCAGCTGCATACCCACTCCAGACTTGAACCGGATTTCTGCAATGGACAAGGCCTTCTCTGCCTGACCAATGGCTGCCTGCTGTGCCTCGACCCGTTCACGGGCTTCGGACATTTTCAAAGCAGCATTCCTGACACCCAGAGTGATCGTTTTCTGAACCTGTGAAATGGTGAGATCCATTTTCCTCACTTCCAGATCGGCCTGTTCAACCTGGGCCGTGGTCTGGAATCCGCTGAAAATGGGAATGGACAAGTTCAGTCCGATATAAGCAGATTCGACCCATGTATAGGAACCGAATTTGAAGTCCTCCGATTGGGTCTGCGTTTGCCAGGTTCCGAATCCGTATAAACTGGGCCAGTAACCAGCTTCCTTGATTTCTTTGTTTTTCTCGAGAAGCGTTTTCTGAAATTGCAATTGGCGGATGGTGGGATTCAGTTGAATGGCAGCATCCTCACCACGCTGAATCTGATCATCGGGCAGAACCGCAAAATCGAAGTCATCCGCCGGAACCGGCGTTTCCTGTATGCCAATGGTGTTTTTCAGGTTCAGTTCGGCCAGACGGACGCCGTTTTCTGCCTGAACCACCGATGGTTTCATGTTTGCCAGCTGAACCGACATGCGCAACTGGTCGAATTCACTGGCCAGTCCCTGTTCATACATGGCTTTTACATTCTGGTAATTGGCCTCTGTCAACTGATACACTTTCCCGATAACGGTTTGCATGCGACGGGCCAGCAACAATCCGTAATAGGCCTTTTTAACATCCAGTATGGTCTGAGACCTAGAGGCAGAGACTCCCTCGGTTGTATAATCCTGATACACCTCGGCCACTTCCAGAGCAGTTCCGACGGTTTTTGAAAACAAAGCCTGCGTCAGACTCAGACTGGCTGTGTAAGAGTTATTGGATCCGATTTCGATCGGAGTCACCTTACCCGAGTTTGGATTGTTAAAGTCGGGCAGAAAAAACACCGGTTTTTTCAGATTGCGGGTATACTGTAAGGACCCTTCAATGGTTGGCATGGCCAGACCATAGGCTTCCCTGATCTGGCTTTCCGACTTTTCCACGTCGGCTTTGGCGATCTGGAAGGTTGGATTCTTTTCCAGTGCCAGAGCAATGGCTTCCTGGAGGGTAAGTTGTCTGACCGGTTGACTCATGGCCGGCCGGGCCGATAACAGTACGGCCGTCAAAAGAACGGCGGTCCCTGTCAGATATCGGTTCATAGGTGCTTTACTCCGTAATTGATCGTGACTGATTGATTCCATAGATAATTGTATTGATAAAGAAACGGGCTTTTTCGCGAAGTGCAGGTGTTTCGGGATGCGTAAATCCATCAAAGCAATTGCCGTGAAGGACCGAGAAATGCAATCCCCACAAATGAGAAGTGACCATGGTGGCCAGTTTAAGCGGATCGGTCTGCCGGAACTCTCCGGTTGCCATTCCGGAAATGAAAATGCCGGAAAGAATTTCGGCTTCCTTGCGCGAAAACCGCTGAATCACATCAAAGTACTTCGGACCCAGTTCGCGCCAGAAGTTCAGCCGCTTCTCAGCTACATCATACCGCTCTTCAATTCTGGTAAAGAGCAGGTCCAGATACCGGAAGAGCTTGTCCCGACCCGACCTTTCTTTTTTCAATTCCTGCAGAAAAGCTTCCTCCATCTGGGAAACTTCCAGATCCACTGCAGCCCAGAACAAAGTGTCCTTGCTGTCGAAATAATGGTAAATGGTGGCTTTTCCAAGATTCATAGCCCGGGCCACGTCCTCCATCGAGGTCGCCGATAACCCGTTTTCCATAAACTGATTGAGCGCTTGCTGAACGATTGCGGTGCGTTTGTCTTCCATTAATCCCGACTATTATCCTGTTAAAGTCGACAATAGTACGCCAGATTGACTTAAAAAGTTTCGAATGGAAGGGGTTTTAGCAGGTGAAATGAGAAAAAGAAATAAAACAATCCCGACTTTTTACAATAAATAGTCGGGATTATCAATCATTAAACCAATCTAATCAGGAAGCAGAGGTAAGATGGGTGATCAGATTCGAGGTGGCTGTATCAAGCAGTTGGTGAACGTCATGAAAGCCGGCCACCGGTCCGTAGTACGGATCGGGGATTTCCGGAGCACCTTCCACAGGAGCGGGAACCGGACCAGACAGAAACTGACCGATCATTCCGACCTTTGACTGCAGGTGGGTGGTTCCGGCCAGCCGGCGGACGGTTTCATAATTCGACCGGTCCATGCATAGTATGTGATCAAACCGTTCAAAATCAGCCTGCTGAAACTGACGGGCCCGATGATTCAGCGCCACACCGTATTCGCGAGCAACAGAAGAGGAGGTGGTATGGGGTGGTTCCCCGATATGATAACCTGCTGTCCCGGCACTGTCTCCGGTTAACCGGGACTCCAGCCCCCGTTCCCGCACCTTATGCATAAAAATGCCCTCGGCAACCGGTGACCGGCAGATGTTTCCGAGGCAGACGAATAAAACCCGTTTCATTGCTTTTCCTTTTGATGAGCCGGCCTGTCAGCCGGTGAAATCATTTCTTTCCAGATGCCGGCTTCGAATCGGCCTTCCGATGTGGCGGCTCCCCTGAACATGCCGGTCGAATTAAAACTGAAAACGATAGTACCTTCCCTTGATACCGCCACCAATCCGCCATCACCCGGATTCAGAACCCCGAATACCACCGAATCGGCGGCCGATTGCAGGGACTGGCCCCCCCATTCCATCCGGGCTGTCACCGAGCGGGCCACTGTATGACGGATAAATTGTTCTCCCAGGCCCGTACAGGAAATGGCCGCTGTCCGATTATCAGCGAACGTACCAGCTCCGATTACAGGCACATCACCCACCCGCCCGGGGCGCTTTCCGGTGGTTCCTCCCGTTGAAGTGGCAGCAGCGAGGTTTCTCTTCTGATCGCGGACCACACAACCAACCGTTCCTTTCTGCAGATCTTTCCAGGAGAGATATTGTTTCAGACGCCGTGGGGTATCGAACCAGGAAGGAGCAACCTGCTCCAATCCGGATGAATCGGCAAGAGCCTTTAAACCGTTGCCGGCAAAAAACACATGCGGGGTTTTCTCCATGACATAACGGGCCAGTCGGATGGGATTCCGGATGGTTGTAACACCGGCCACACTTCCACAGGCCAGCGTACGGCCGTCCATGATGGCTGCATCCAGTTCATGTGTCCCTGCCGAGGTAAAGACCGATCCGCGTCCGGCATTAAACAGCGGATCATCTTCCATCACCATCACCACTGCTTCGGCCACTTCAATGGCCGGTAAGCCTTTCTGGAGCAGCGCTCTGCCGGTTTCAAGAGCCCGGAACAAGGATTGATAGTACTGTTGGGAAACCGAATCGGGGGTTGTGAGAGGTATGGTGCCGGCTCCGCCGTGAATGGCAATGGACCATCCCGACTGAGTACGTCCGGTGACCGGTAGCGCCAGAATTCCTGTAAAGAACAGTACTCTGGCCAGCCAGAGGGTCATTTTGCAGCCTGAAGCGACTTGAGCTGGCCAATCCGCTGATTGAACTCATCCGCCAGCTCGGGCTCCTCCTGAATCAGCATTTCGTAGACCCTGATCGCCTTGGAAAACTTGCCCTGCTGGGCAAAAATCTCAGCCATCGTTTCCGATGCAATCATGATTTCATCATCGGGATCATGGGGATGTTCCTCCGCGGCTGCTGCCGGGGCTTCCTCTTCAATCACGTCGCTGATTTCATCATCCTCGACCAGTGAATGGGGATCAACCAGATGTATTTCGGGTTCGGCTTCTTCTTCGAAAGGAGCCGTTTCAGGAAACATCTGATCAATGACATCGGCCTGATCACCCAGATCCACCGATTCTCCCGTCTCAGAGGATTCCACCGCGACTGCAGTCTCTTCATCTGAGGCCAGTTTCAGGTTTTTTGTGCTGATTTTTTTATACCAGGCCGGCACCAGATCGGCCGGAAAATCCTGGAATTGCTGATATTGACGGGTCAGGTCCAGAATCTGAGCATACAAGGGATTGCTCACATCGATATATGGATGAAGATTGATATACAGAATCAGCGGGGTGTGGTAGTCAGGAAAATCCGTCATGAACTCCTTCATAATGGATTCGGCTTCGTCGTACTTTTCCGATTTAATAGCCAGTTCAAGCTGACCAATTTTTGTTTGGACCTGATCTGCAGTCATACCTGTTGGTTTCCTTTACCCCATTCAGAGGTTCAATATAGCCATTCTGCCGTGTTGCTCAAATCATTCCGGACCGTAACTGTCCTGTCACCAGTTAGATACCACCTTCGAAAATATATCATCAGACAATTTGGTGATCGCATTTTTCAACGCCTCCTCTTCGGCAGACCGGTTTCCCACTGAATAGTCTTCCCAGCTATCGAAGGATTGTTCCCAGATGGTTTCCCTTTTCACCAGATCCTGGTAGGTGACCTGTATGCGGATGCTGATCCGGTTGGTGGCAGAGGCCACGCCCTGTGTTATCACATAAGGCTGGTTTGAATAACTGACGATGCTGGCCGAGAGGCGGCAATCAGCGCCAGTACCTGAAGCCAGCTCCAGAGAAGATTGAGTGATAATCCGGTTGGTCACCTCATCGGTGATCGTTTCTTTCAGTGACAGAATTCCCGAATTGCTTTTGTCCTGAAAGACCGGAATGTCAATCCTTTTCAGATGAGGGGGAATGGAAGCACCGGTAAAACTGTAAACTCCACATGCCGACACCAAAGGCAGGAGGCAAAGGAAGGAAATAATCTGCTTGATCATGGCTTAAAAATACATGACCGTTGATGAAATGTCAGATGAGATGATTGGCACCTGATCAGTCTATTCCCAGCGAAGGCCACCATTCATCCACTTTTTTCACCACAGAGTCGTCCATTTTAACCTTCCACGGCCATTCACGGGTAAATCCCTCAGAAGGCCATTTGGTGGTGCTGTCCCAACCCATTCTGGCATCGGAAGGGTAGTAGCCAGGAACCCGGTAACCCGGGGAAGGCAGCGGAAAATCTTTGAACACCACATCACGGAGCGGATCCAGATTATTCAGGGCAATCCACCAGCAGTCGTACGGATTGGTCACATCATCAACGTCATCCACCACAACCACAAACCGGTTTAATCCGCAGGCATTATTCAGCGACAAGGCGGCCTCCAATACCCGATGCCCTTCCCCGGCTACTGACTTCTCAATTTTAATAAAAAGCGGAGAGCCCGAGCCTGACTGACCGGCTACCAGATAGGGCCAGTGAATCTGTTTAACCCCCGGAATGGCCAGCAGACGGCTGGTTATCTCTTCAATCTGACTTGCCGAAACAGCCACCTCGGGTTCCCGGGAAAGACTCCGGCCCTCGCCATCCCATTTGCGGGTGGCATCGATGAGTAACTTTCCGGCGTAGGTAAAATATTGTGAAGCGTGATCAAGCGCATCAATCGGACCACGACTGAGTGCCACATCCAGCTTAAAGTGAACATGTTTCATAACCAGTTTCCAGCAATGGGCAGGATCGGTCACCGGCTCCTGCTCATCCACCACAATCATCACTTTCGACAGCATCATCAGTCCAAGTCCGTTGGCGCCATGGAGGATTTTCCAGGCATGGGCCGGGTAGGATTTCCTGGCAGAGATGAACACCAGATTATGAAAGACACCCTCGGTTGGCAGATGATAATCTCTGACTTCGGGCAGCACCACCTGCATGAGGGGCAGAAAAGCCCGTTCGGTGATTTTTCCCAGAAATTCATCCTCGACTGGCGGAACCCCGACAATGGTGGTGGGATAGATGGCATCCTTCCTCATGGTAATTGCAGTAACATGAAAGGCCGGGTAATAATCGGCCAGCGAGTAATAACCGGTATGATCACCAAAGGGACCTTCAATCCGGAGTGGCTCATTCAGGTCGACATATCCTTCCAGAACGATTTCTGCCTGAGCGGGTACTTCAAGATCCACCGTTTTGCATTTTACCAGATCCACTGGTTTTTTCCTCAGAAAACCACTGAAAAACCATTCGTCCACCACAGGAGGAAGGGGAGCCGATGCACTGTATATAGTAGCCGGATCGCCCCCAAGCACGACAGCCACTTCCATCTTTCCGCCGGACTTCCGGTACTTTTCATGGTGGGCGGCTCCGCCTTTATGCCTTTGCCAGTGAAGACCGGCTGTCTTTTCATCAAACACCTGGACCCGGTACATACCAATGTTTCGCAGGCCCGAATCCGGGTCCTTTGAAACCACCGCAGTCAGAGTAATAAAGGGGCCTCCATCATCGGGCCAGCAGGTCAGAACCGGCAGACGGTGAAGGTTGACGGCTTCACCGGTGAGCACCACTTCCTGAACGGGTGCCTCTTTAACCAACCTGGGCTTGTTTTTCAGCACAGAGGCAAACTGAAGTCCCTTTTTGATTTTGGCCATCAGGGTCTTCGGAGGATCCGGACGGGTGAGGTCGGCAATCCGTCCCCCGATGTCATCCAATGATTGAACGCCCAATGCCATGGCGGTCCGCTCTTCAGTTCCGAAAAGGTTGATCGCCACCGGCATGGTATGATCTGTTACGTTGGTAAACAGAAGGGCCGGGGACCGTCTCGTTTTCTTAAACGTCCGGTCGGCGATTTCAGTAATCTCTAACCGGGTACTCACCGGCCGGTCAATAATGACCAATTCCCCGCGTTGTTTCAGGGCAGCGAGGTAGTCACGAAGGTTGTGATAAGGTTTCATGCTGGATTCCAAACGAAAATCGGTTACATCTGATAACACTTCAAAAATCGGCTTTCATTCCCGATAATCTTCCGATTTGTCTGGTTAATTAGAAATTTTTTAGATACAAAAGAGTCCTCTGTCTGTATATGACCCTTTTTCAATCGGTTTCTAATCCACCAGAAGCTGTTTGTTTTTATTTCATTAGAGAATCATAAGTAAGGACTTTAGGGTCTTTTTATCCTGCCTTTTTGTCCTGTTTTCTGCCGATTTGGCTTAACTTTTATCTAACCCCCCCTAAAAAAAAAAGCTGATAACTTGCATCTGTACAAGAAACAAACGCGGAGACAGCAACATGATGACCTCAATGATTTCAATCGGCTACTGGGTATGGCTGGCAGGATACACCTACATTTCTGCCTTTACAGCACAGCCACAAAGCACCATGACCATCAAGGGAACATCGACCATTCACGACTGGGAGATGAAAACCGAGAAGGTGGAAGCCGTCGCATCTGTATTAATGGAAGACCAGAAACTGGTTAACCTGAACGATTTTGTCGGCACCGTAAAAGTTGAATCGCTGAAAAGCGGAAAACCGGGCATGGATGGAAATTGCTACGATGCCCTCAAGGCTGAAAAGCACCCGGTTATTACCTTTAAAATGAAACAGCTGAATAAAATCGACCCCGTTACAAAGAAAATCAGTGCCCTTTTCACCGTAACCATCGCCGGCACGACGCGCGACATGGTTGTGGATGGCGTGGCCACTGAAATCGAAAACGACTTTTTGCGTATCCGGGGCGAGAAGGCACTTAAAATGACCGATTTCAAGGTTACCCCGCCTTCGTTCATGTTCGGTTCCATCACCACCGGCGATGCCATTACCCTGGTATTCGACATGGTCATGGCCAACAAGAAGTAATTCAACAACTATGCATACGATAACCCAAACACAAACAGGAAAGACAACCATGAAAACAGCTACCCTACGCCTGGCACTTGCCGGGGCCGCCATGGTTCTGGCCTCTGCCGGAGCCCTTGCCCAAAACGCAACCATCGATAACCTGAGACCCTATGATAAGTCTGGTATCAATGTGTTCGAATCACCGAAATCATCTTCCGATTTTGATGGTCTCCGCTGGAGAATGGGCTTTAACTTCGTTCAACCTCTGCAAATGCTCGAGCACGAATCAGGTGCCAGCCAAACCGTTGCAGCCACAACTCTGAAAGAAATCGGTACTGATTTCAACACAGCCGTTGCCAACTGGAACGTCGATGCACAGCTTGCAAAAGGTGTTCGTCTGTCGGTAACCACCTATCTCTCTGCCCGTCACCATCAGGAAACATGGGTAAAAGGCGGATTCATCCAGTTTGATGAACTTCCTTTCCTTCCTTTCGGTTTTGTAGAAGATGTAATGGAATACACCACCATCCGTGTTGGTCACATGCAGGTTAACTACGGTGATGCTCAATTCCGTCGGTCAGATAACGGTAACGTGGTTTATAACCCATTCGTTGAAAACTATCTTCTCGATGCATTTGCTACCGAAATCGGTGCCGAAGTTCTGGTCCGCCACAGTGGATTCCTCGGTCTGGTTGGTGTCACCAACGGTGAAATCAAGGGTGATGTTGGTGGTCCGAAGACCAAAGCTCCTGCATTCCTGTTCAAAGGTGGATATGATGCTCAACTGAACGAAGATCTTCGTGTTCGTCTGACTGGTTCCCTCTATATGACAGAAAAAGCTTCCAACGGTACCCTGTATGATGGTGACCGCGGTGGTTCCCACTACTATTATGTTCTGGAAAATGCTGCAGCTTCTGCTACCGCTCAATTCACCTCCGGCCGGATCAATCCGAACCTGGATTCCAAACTGACCGCTTTTGTAATCAACCCGTTCGTAAAATTCCAGGGTCTGGAACTCTTCGGAAACATCGAATTCGCTAACGGTACTTCTAAATCTGCTGACAACGCCCTGGTTCTGACCCCAACTTCCACCAAAGCTGACTCTGCTACCCGCACTGCTCAACTGGAAGAACGCGAGTGGATGCAGATCGCTGGTGATGTGGTTTATCGCTTCGGATCCACCGAACAATTCTGGGTTGGTGCCCGTTACAATACCGCAACCGGTAAACCTTTCAAATACACACAGGAAGTTGAAGTTTCCCGTATCGCTGCCAGCCTTGGCTGGTTCATGACAGATGCCATCATGGCCAAGATCGAATATGTCTCTCAGGACTATGGCGATAAATGGGCCACCACCGATACCAAGTACAAAGGCAAATTCAATGGTATTATGATCGAAGCCTCGGTTGGATTTTAATTAATCAGACTCTGGTTTTGGTTTTTGGGAAGTCCGGTCGAAAGGCCGGACTTTTTTTATTGGTTTGACTGTTAACCTGATCCCGCCGTATATTGTATTGGCATTATTAAAAAGATAACGACCCGGAGCGGTCTCTCTTCCCGGAACTCCGATGTTCCATCCGGCTTAGGCCGGATTTACCATATCCATCAGCGTTTTTCCAAGACGTGACGGGATGCAGAACCAGCTCAGTCATTGTACGGACTTTAATCGGGTTGTTCTCTCTATGATCTGTGTTGGATCTGGGACCTGACAAATTCTGGAATTTTTCCAAGGGCCGCATGCGACTACCAGCGACGGACCCATTTTAGTTCTTTATCTGCAAGCCGGCTTCCTCAGTTGGGAATCACCCGGCCCGACCCCCGCTCCAACACGCCGCCTTCCCTGCACTTTTCTGCCGGGAACTTAACCACAACCCATGCTGAATCCTGGCTTTGCCCGGAATCAGTTCATTGTTAACGGAGCCATACGTGTATCCATCCAACCGCCCCTATCAGAACCAAAACAGGTATAAACCTAAAAAAGAAATCTTTATCAACGTGAATGACAATGAAATGCGCATTGCCATCACCGAAGAAAACAAACTGGTCGAACTCAGCGTCGAAACCCCCGAGAAAGTCCGGACCGTCGGCGACATCTATCTCGGAAAAGTCCAGAAAGTCATGCCTGGCATCCGGGCCGCCTTTGTCAACATCGGGCAACCCATCGATGGATTTCTTCACTTCTCTGATGTCGCCAATAACACCGATTCCTTTTCCTCCCTGATCGGCGACGAAATGGATTTTTCTGATGACGATAACGATCCGGCCGACGGAGAACAGAAACCGGCTGAACCTAAACTCTCTACCGGAAAACCCAGCCGCCAGGAATCTGACTTTATCCCCGATCTGCAGAAGGACCAGGAAATCCTGGTTCAGATCATCAAGGAGCCCATCGCCAAAAAGGGATCCAGAATCACGACCAACATCACCCTTGCGGGCCGATTCATTGTCCTGATGCCTTTTTCAAAATCCATTGGTGTTTCCAAAAAGATTTACAATTTCAAGGAAAAAAGACGGCTGCGCCGCATTGTCAGTGACCTGCTTGAAGACAACTTTGGAGCCATCATCCGAACCAATGCCGAGGGCGTGGAAGAGGAAGCATTCCGCAAGGATATTTCCATGCTCATGGATAAGTGGAAAGCCATCGAGGAAGGTCTGAAGACGGCTGTTGCCCCTCAGCTGGTGTATAAAGATGCGACTATGATTTCCTCCATGACCCGTGACCTGCTGAATGATGATGTGGACCGGGTGGTCATCGATGATAAGAAGGCCTATAAGCAGATTAAAAGCTACGTGAAATGGGCCGCTCCCCAATTAGAAGACCTGATTTACTATTATAAAGGCAAATCACCCATTTTCGATGCAGTTGGCATTGAGAAAGATGTCGAAAGTGCCTTTTCCCGTAAAGTATGGCTCAAGTCGGGCGGATACATCATCATCGAGCAAACCGAAGCCATGGTGGTGATCGATGTGAACTCGGGACGGTACGCCGCCAAGAAGGAACAGGAACTCAATTCGCTTAAAACCAACCTGGAAGCAGCCCGCGAACTCTGCCGTCAACTTCGTCTCCGCGATATCGGGGGCATCATTGTAATCGATTTTATTGACCTGCAGGATGAAAAGAACAAGAAAAAAATCTACGACGAACTGAAAAAGGAATTCAAGAAAGACCGCGCAAAAACCAACGTGGTCCCCATGACCGAATTCGGTCTGATCCAGATTACCCGTCAGCGGATCCGTCCTTCCGTTCTGCACACCATCTCGGAAAGCTGTCCCATGTGTGCCGGTACCGGTGTTGTTCAGACAAAATCGAATACCATTACTTCTATTGAACGGTGGATCCAGCGGTTTAAGACCACCACCGGCGAACGGAAACTTGAACTCAGAACCCATCCCTCGGTGGCGGATACCCTTAACGCCGGCTCTGTGTTCTCAACCCGTTACAAATGGATGTTCCGCTATCTGATGCACATTTCCATTGTTGGTGATAAAACCATTCACTTTAATGATTTCAGAGGGGTTTCAGTTGCCCGCAATCTCGACGTAACCGACGAATACATGTCGGTGCCCACCGAGGAACAACCGGAAGCGAAAGAAGAAGAAGTCTGAAATAAAAAAGGGGCTGCAAAACAGCCCCTTTTTTATTTACTACCCGGACCGGATTACCGTTTCGGATACTCAGGTACCGGCGGAATGGTTTTTTCTTCCGTCTTGAGTTTATCCAGAATCACTTCAATCGCTTTGTTCAACTGCTGATCGTTTCCTGCAAACTCCTGTGCAGGGTCATTATCCACGCGGATATCGGGGTCGACACCGGTTCCTTCAATGATCCAGGTTTTCCCTGCCAGGTCATAGCGTGAAAATTCGGGTTTATTCAGCGATCCGCCATCGATAAACGGAAGCGAGCCCCTGATTCCCACCGTTCCGCCCCAGGTCCGCTTTCCGATCACCGGACCCAAACCGTGTGCCTTGAACCGGTAGGTGAACAAGTCGCCATCCGAAGCAGAAAACTCATCAGCAAGCGCCACTTTCGGTCCCCAGACCATGTCTCCCGGATTCACGTTTGGCGTCCCGTTACGGGCAATGTTGATCATGACCGCCTCGCGGCGCAGCCGTTCAATCAGCATAGGCGACACATTGCCTCCCCCATTTCCTCTGACATCAATAATGAGTGCCTTTTTGGTCAGCTGAGGATAAAAATGTTTGACAAATTCATTCAATCCGGCCGGACCCATGTCGGGAACATGAATGTATCCCACTTTGCCATTGGTGGCCTCATTCACCTTTTTGATGTTGGTCTGAACCCAGTCATGGTAATACAGATCGGCCTCGTCGCCAATGGGAATAACCACTACCCGGCGGGCCCCCTCCGGAGAAGGTTTCGAGTTCAGTGTCAGCGTGACCTGCTTACCAACGGTGCCGATCAGTGAGGTGTACAGATTCGTCATCGACTTTACGGAAACACCATTCACCTCAATGATAAAGTCGCCTTCTCTGGCATCGACTCCAATCTCACGTAAGGGATTCCTGAGTGAGGAACTCCAGTTCTGTCCGCCCAGCAACCGCGCAATGCGGTAATATCCCGATCCATCGCGGACCAGTTCTGCTCCAAGCAGGCCGGTTTTGACCCGATCCACATCCGGGTAGTCACCGCCGCCCACATACGCATGACCGGCATTCAGTTCCCCAATCATTTCCCCGATGATATAGGTAAGATCCTTACGATGTCTCACATGGGGAACCAGCGAACCGTACTTCTCTTTCAGTGCCTTCCAATCGTTCCCATGCATATTGGGAGCGTAGAAGAAATCACGCATCTGACGCCAGCTTTCATTAAAAATCTGGATCCATTCCGCCTTCGGGTCCACCAGCACCTTCATATCACTCAGACTCACGGCCTCGGTCAGATCGGTTTTACCCGAGGGAACCGGAATGACATGGTACTTTCCATCCGTTCCGATGAGCATTTTTTTGCCATCAGCTGACAGTTCAAATCCGCTGGCCTGCGTTACCTGGGTTTCCTTTTCGGTGCTCAGATCGGTAACCATCAGGACAGGACGTGAGTCCTTGCTTCCCTGGCGGATGTAAAACAACTGGGTCCCCACATGCTGCAGATTCCGGTAAGCGGAAGCCGCAGCCGGAAGAGCCACCACACGTGCGGTGATTCCATCAATATCCACCTTGACGTTCACAGGTTCGGTCCCGGCATCCTTCTTCTGATCCTTCCCGGCCGCTGGTTCATCTTTCTTCACTGCGACTTCATCACTTTTTGGTTTAAAAGGTGAGTCGGTTGCGGCAGAAAGGGTGACCAGATAAATGCGGGACATGTCCTGATAGGCATGATTCCATTCGGTCCAGCTGTAAATCGGATTAAAATCCCGGTTCGAGACAAAGAACAGGTATTTTCCATCACGGCTGAAGGAAGGCGACGAAGACTCGTACCATCCATCGGTTACCGGCCACGCTTTATCCTGATCGAGAGAGTAGAGGAAAATCCGGTTCATCATATCCACTTCCGGATTCACATAGGCGATCCACCGGCTGTCGGGTGCCCAGGCAAAATCTCTGATTTCCCAGATGGCCGACTTTGCAACGGTTTTGGTTTGTTTCGATTGAACATCCACCACCGACAGGACCTGATTCCGGTCCGTATAGAGAATTTTTTTCGAATCGGGGGACCAGAGAAATTCATATTTATAGACGGATCCACCCGACGTCAGCGCCATTTCGGCTCCGCTGCCATCCTGTGCTTTTATATAGATTTCATCCTCACCACTGCGGTCGGAAACATAGGCAATCCATTTGCCATCCGGAGACCATTTGCTGTTTCGTTCATGGACTCCGGAAGACTGGGTCAGATTACGGGTGGGGCCATTTTTAACCGGCAGGGTGAACACATCACCGCGGGCACCCAGAATAATCCGGTTTCCATCGGGAGAAATTTCAAAGTTGGACACGGTGCGTGAGACATCTTCCCAGGCCGGACGAGCCCAGATGTTGTCATCCGGAATGCGGATGTTCAGCTTTTTTGCTTCCGGTTTTGAATCGGCTGTGTTCAGGAGATACAGGAATCCACCGTTTTCGAATACAATTTTCCCGGCATTTGCCGATGGAAATTTCACATCGAAGTCGGTGAAGAAAGTTAATTGGGTAACCGTCCTGGTTTTTACATCGGTCACATACAGGTTCATCCGTGAATTTTTATCACGATCAGAGAGGAAGTAGATCTTGTCTCCGATCCACATGGGAATGATATCCTGTGCCGGATGATCAGTCAGGTTAACCGTTTGTTTGGATCCGAAATCATAGATCCAGACATCATCAGCCATACCACCCCTGTACCGCTTCCAGGTACGGAACTCACGAAATACCTGGTTGTAAGCCAGCTGTTTTCCATCGGGACTGTAGGTTGCAAATCCACCACGGGGAAGCGGAAGTTGTTTCTGAATCTCACCCGTCAGACTTGCCAGAAACAACTGACCTTTAAAGTCGTTGAATTCCTTCAGACGCGACCTGAAAAGCACTCCTTTGTCATCGGGTGCCCAACCAATGACCAGGTTATTCGGGCCCATGCGATCGGCCACATCATCGCGGCCCAATGTGGCGGTGACAGTCAGTCTTCGTGGGTCACCCCCTTCAGATGGAATCACATAGACCTCGGTATTTCCATCATACTGACCGGAAAAGGCAATCCATTTTCCGTCGGCAGATAACCGCGGAAACAATTCATCTCCGGAATGACTGGTCAGCTTGCGGGCCAGACCTCCCTGAAGCCCGGTGGTGTACAAATCACCGGCAAACGTAAAGACTACCTGGTCCTGACTGACCGAGGGAAACCGCATCATCCGGGATTCCGGTTGGGCCAAGGCCACCGTTCCCCACAGGGTCAGCGCTGAAAAAAGCAGAAAACGCATGTATCATCCTTTCGGTTTCGTGGTTAAACTTCACTTTTAACGTCAACGTTTCCGGAAGGTTACAATCTGCGCCTTTAATTTTTTTTCAGTTAAGACTTGACAGGATTGGTAAAAAATCGTCCCGAAACTGGTCTGAGGCTTGTAAATGCCACCAGCAATTCAGAATATAAAGCCTATCGGCGCAATCACTTAATTAATTAAGGTTACCAACCACTTCTGTCCCATTGGAACGGGTGGTCTTTCTGAATCGTTTTCCTTAAAACACTTTCCGTCCGGTTTAATCGGGATGCCCCTGAAACTTGTCGGATGAGTCACAGTGCGGAGACCACAAGACTGGTATCTTTGACAGTTGAAACCTATATGAAAACGTTAAACGGACTCCTATTTACCTTGCTGGTTATCTCCGGTTTCACCGGCGGATGTTCATCCGGACTGGAAAACAGTACCTATTCCGGACGGGAATCCTCTCTCCGTCAAGCCAAAACGGTTTATCAGTATTCCCATGCCTACCAGTTTGGCACCCCTTCCGAGAATGGACTATTAACCGACATTCAGCACTTCGATCCGCACGGGAACATCACCATTCACCGGAAACTGAATCTGGAAGGGAAACTCAGGTCTCAGGTCAATTACATTTACAACCACCTGCATCAACTGATCGAAACCCGGTACTACAATCAGGATCAATTGCTCGAATCCCGGATTGTTCTCAATTATGATGATCTCGGTCGCCATATCCGCAATACAGAGTACGATGAAACCGGCACAATCATGAATGCAGAGGTCATCCGTTACGGATCCAACAATCTGGTTGCCGAAACAGTTTATTACGGACCGGATGGCACCATTCTCTGGAAAACCTCCTATCTGTACTCCGATGACAATCAGAAAGTGGAAGTCAAAACCATTGAAGGTGGTGGTCTTATCACCAAACGGGAAATCCTTCACCTGAATGAACTGGGACAGATTTCAGAACGGTTTGATTATTTTCCTTCAGGGACGGTTCGTCAGATTTTCGCCTATCAGTACAATGATCAGGGGAAAAAAGTCGCCGATGAATGCTATTTCCCCGATGGCACTTTGTCCTGGCAGGTTGTTTACCGGTATGACCGGAAAGGTCGGTTGGTTCTGACTGCCAAACAACGGGAAGATGGCATCATTGAGCATCGCGGGGTTAATTTCTACAACTCAGATGGTCTGGTTGCCCGCCAGAATGGTGACATTGGCTCGCTGATGTACAACAAGGAAACCTTTGCCTACGATAACCACGGAAACCGCACTCATTGGATCAAGTACGATCCCGTTTTAAATGAACCGGTCGAACTGGTTCGTTACACCTACGAGTATTATTAACACCCACCCGACACAGTTTTTTCCGCCGCGATTGTATCTTCGGGAATGACCGATGACTCCGCACCCCTCAGTCAGGTAGTCCTTTTAAAAGGAAAAGAAAAGAAAATCCGTAACGGCTACCCGTTTATTTTCCGCGACGAGACCGGCGGATGGGAAGGCCGTCCCCGTCCGGGCGATCTGGTTCGGGTCGTGGATTATTCCGGTGGGTTTGTTGGCTATGGCTATGCCAACCCAAAGGCATCCCTCTGCGTCAGAGTGCTGACATTAAACGATTCTATTCCCACCATCGATTTTTGGATTAACAGAATCCGGTCCGCTGTTCAGCGTCGGCAGGAACTGGTTTCCCATACCTCTGCCCTGCGTTGGGTCCATGCCGAGGCAGATGGATGTCCCGGTCTGATCATTGATCGCATCGGTGATTATGCGGTTCTTCAATCACGGACGGCTGGTACCGACCGGATCAAGGCGGCCGTTGCCCGTTTTCTGTTGTCTGACTACGGGCTCAAAGGTGTCATCGAACGATCCGATATGCCTTCCCGTGCCGATGAAGATCTGGAACAGGTGAAAGGCGTTCTGGCGGGCTCGGCCCCCGAAGACCCGGTCATTGTTGATGAGCAGGGGCTGAAGTTTTATGCCGATCTGCTGGGCGGACATAAAACCGGATTTTACGCCGATCAGCGGGATAACCGTGCAACGCTGGGGAAAATGGTTACTTCTGAGGACCGTGTTCTGGATTTGTTTTGCTACAACGGCGGTTTTTCCATGGCTGCTGCCAGGACAGGTGCCCGTGTCCTGGGCGTGGATCTCGATCCGGCCGCCATCGGGCTGGCCATTAAAAATGCAGAACTGAATGGTTTTCATACCTGCCGGTTCGAAGCCAACGATGTGTTTTCCTGGCTGGAAACTGCAGCCACGCTTTCTGAGCGATATACGGTGATCATTATCGATCCGCCCGCCATGGCAAAAAAGAAAGCCAAAGCCGATAACGAAAAATGGATGTTCTGGCGGCTGGTGAATGGCGCACTCAAAATCCTGACACCGGGTGGCCGATTGGTGGTTTCAAGTTGTGCCTACCATCTGAGCCAACCCATGCTTGCTGAAGCCATCCGGATTGCCAGCAATGATGTGAACCGGCTTCTCCGCGTGCAATCCATTACCTTTCAGCCGGATGACCATCCCTGGGTGTTGCAGATTCCTGAAAGTATGTATCTGAAAACTTTCTTTCTTGAGGATATTCCTTGGCATTAAAGAACACCATCCGTACAGAATGGGGTGTTCTTCGTTACCTGATTCTGGAATACCTGATCATTCTCGGTGTTTTTTCTGCAATCAGGGTCGCCTTCTTTCTGTTCCATTCTGCCTTCTGGGGCAGCATCCCCCGCTTCGATTTTGTAAAAGCCTTTGTCATCGGAGTCTGGTTCGACAGCATTTTCGTCTCGGCCATTCTCATCGTTCCGGTTTTGCTGCTTTTTTCTTCGGTCGGCCGCACCGCCCTGCTCTTTTTCAGGATTTCCAGAGGCTGGGTCACCACCCTGGCCATTACCGGTTTTGCACTGGCCCTGGCCGATATTAAGTATTACGAGTTCTTTGCCACCCACCTTGATCATTTTGCATTTGATTATCTTGATTCACCCGGCGAAGTTCTTCCCATGCTCTGGCAACAATTTCCGGTGGTGACTTATCTGGTTCTGTTTGCAGCATTCGCAACAGGATTCTGGTGGATCCGGCATCGCTGGCTGAATTTGCAACCGCAGGGGTTACCCCGGCCCCGTTTTACGTGGCTTACTGCCGGCACTTTTCTTCTGACTGCCTCACTCGTCTTTCTGGGTTTCCGCGGAACCTGGCGATCGGTTCCTGTACAGTGGGGCGATGCTTACTTTTCTGATCATGAGTTCGCCAATCAGTTGGGACTGAATCCGGTTTTCACCCTCGTCAGTGCCTGGCGTGAGCAACCCGACGGCCCGGTTTATGAACCGGACCGGGAAAAACTATCTCGGGAAATCATGTCCCGTCTTCATCAAACAGGCGATCAGCCAACCGGACCTGACTATCCGCTTGAGCGGGTGATCACCGGCAACGGAACCATTAAAGGAAAGCCCAATCTTGTTTTCATCGTTCTGGAAAGCTGGCGGGCCGATATGACCGGTTCATACGGAGATCCCCTGAACGTCACCCCGGTATTTGACAGTGTTGCGGCCACCGGTATGCGTTTCAGCCGGTTTTATGCCACCGGTATCCGGTCGAACCGGGGAATTCTTTCAACCACCACCGGTTTTCCCGGTTACCGCGGAAGCTCGGTGATGAAACATGTGACCTCCCTGACTCATTTTCCCACCATAGCCACTACCCTGAAACCATTGGGTTGGGAAGATGCCCTGTTTTTGTATGGAGGTGATCCCGACTTTGATAATATGCGGTCTTTTCTTAGGGCAAACGGATTCAACCGGTTCATCGGTGTTCAGGATTTCGATCCGGCCGATTATGGAAACCATTGGGGAGCGAGTGACCGCGCCATGTTCCGCCGGGCCGCCGTTGAATTGGGAAAGCTGAAGGAGCCCTTTGTCAGTGTGCTTTTTACTCTGACCACTCATGAGCCCTTTACCCGGCCACCCGATCTGGTCCCACTCAGCCGGGTTGATTCATTGGATCGGGGGTATTTTTACAATCTGGTCCATTACTCCGATGCAGCCATGGGAGAGTTTTTCTCGCGGATCCGCGAGCAGGATTTTTATAAAAACACGTTGTTTATCCTGGTGGCTGATCATACCAAAAAATTTGATGATCCGGTGCTGTCCCACGCCCGTTTTCACATCCCTGCAGCAATTGCTGGCCCGGTCCTACCAGTCAGCGGGAGCGTTATTACCACACCGGGGGGTCAGCCCGATCTGATGCCAACGGTGCTGGGATTAATGGAAGGATCCTTTTCCGTTCAATCATGGGGACGTGACCTCAACCGGGTGCATCCCGATTCAGGAATGGCGCTTTGGAATACCAATGACTACAATGCCGTATTGTGGGGCAATCAGATCAGTTTTCTGAATCTGAGCACGCAGGAAACTCAGGTGACCGACCTGAACGGGAATCCGATCACCTCACCTCCCGGCGAGGCAGCGACCTATCATCACTGGAACCGGATTGTCACACAGGGTTGTCTTCAATTGCTCAGGGAACGGAGACATGCCAGTCCCCCCATCAGAAAGATACCCCAAGCGCAAACACCGCATTAAACGTTCCCTTGTCATTAAAGGCCGCTTCCAGCCGGATGGCCTCCAGATAGGGTACAATAATGTTCAGTCCTGCACCATATCCGCTGCGGGTATTCCGCACCGATACATTGTCGGGTGAGTCCCAGCTGATGGCATGTGCGGCAAACAAGGTCCCCGAAAAACCAAACTTCAGGTTTTCAGTGGCCTGTCCGGTGGTGCTGTTCGCCAGTCCGGGGTTGATGTACCAGATTTTACTGACAGGAAACCGATATTCAACCTGAGTAAGGGTAAGGTTTTTCGATTCAACCACATCGTAAAAATAGCCTCTGAGCCGGTTTTCGTAACCCAGATAATTATACTGGAAAACTTCGGGGGAACCGATTGTGACCAGATGAGCGCTGTTAAACCCGATGGCCTGCCGTTCAGCCAGCCGCAGAAAATACCGGCCGTCGACGGCTACCATCCAGTTATTTATATCCGGATTGCTGATTCCGTTTTTCGTCACCCTCAGCTTGGCAAGCATTCCCCGGTGGGCATAAGCCGGAAAGTCACGGCTGTCATAGCTGGCTTCCAGGTAGGGAGCAAAAAACCAGAATTCGGTTGGACCGTTTCCGTTTACCGGTTCAGCAGTCGCCAGCCGGATATGATTTTCGGAAAGACCGAGACCGAGATAGAAGTACCGGTTGGTGTATTTTTTGACAAAGAGGTTCAGTTTCCACCAGTACTCATCGAACGAAGCCCACGTCATCGTCCGGGACGGTGCAGAGTACCGGCTGATTTCTGCAGATAGAAAGTGTCTGCTTTTTCCACCGATCCAGGGATTCTCATAATAGAAAGAAAATCCGGGCGAATACCCCAGCCAGCCGGTGAACCCCAGAATTTCGGCATTTCCTCTGAAATTCCGGTGTATAAGCCCACCACCGTAATTAATATCGGAAAAGCGTCCACCCACAAAATCGAACACCGGCACCGGATACAGGTAGAAGGTCTCGGTCACCTGAATTTCGAGATCGGTATATCCTACCGGAATACCGGGACGTTTCACAATTACCACCCGGTTAAAAAGGCCTGTCGCCTCAATGCGTGCACGGGTGAATTCCAGTTCGTCCTCGGTGATCAGATCACCGTACCGGAAAGGCAGTTCTCTTTCAATCACCCAGGAGTCGGTCTGGTCATTTCCCATGACCCAAAACTTTCCAACCCTGATGGTCGCCGTGGAATCGGATCCGGCCCAGGCAGAAGAAAACAGTCCTGCCAATGCAGAAAGCAGAAGAAACCTGAACATTCCTAATCCTTTTTATACGGATCGGCCAGACCGCGGGCAGTTCGGGTGGCTTCTTCGACGGCCCGGGCCAGCACCGAGCGTATTTTTCCATCTTCCATGGTCAAAAGGGCTGCAATGGTGGTTCCGGAGGGTGTGGTGACATCATCTTTAAGTGCAGCAGGGTGCTTTCCCGATTGCTGAAGCATTTTAGCTGAACCCAGAACGGTTTGTGAAACAAGTTGAAGGGCCACATCGCGCGGAATTCCAACCCGGACCGCCCCATCGGCCAGCGCCTCCATCATCAGAAAAATATAGGCAGGCCCCGATCCGCTGACAGCCGTCACGGCATCCATATGAATTTCTTCGAGTTCAATCACCTTACCAACACCAGAGAAAATAGATTTGGCCAGTTGCCGTTGGGCCTCGGTAACGCCGGCCGCCGGAGAAATTACGGTGATTCCCTCATTGATCTGGCAGGGTGTATTTGGCATGGCCCGGATCACGGGACTGGACGGACCAATAATTTGCTGAATACGGGAAATGGTCACGCCGGCTGCAATGGAAATAATCAGAGAGTCTGAATTTAACTGACCTGAATTCTTCAGCGTTTCGAGAACCGGTCCCACATAACGTGGCTTGGTGCAAATCAGGAAAATCGTGGTCTGGGAAATTTCTGCCGAGAAATCACGTACCACCCGCACCGGACTTCCCTGCTGAACGCGGGCCAGGCTCGCTTCTGACCGGACCGATGCCCAGAGTTGCTCTGGCTTTACCAACCCGGCCGAAATCATTCCGTTGATCATGGCCTGACCCATCACCCCGGCACCTATCACCCCGATCCGATGCGAACTAAGCATGAAATCCCCTTAAAAATCTTTAAAAATAGGGATTTCTACGAAATTTCTGAAACCAGGTTACCAATCCGGCTTTGTTCAGAAGTCCTGAAGGGCTATCCGGACCTGCTCAACGGCCCAGTCAATGTCCTCACGTGAAATCACAAGAGGCGGGGTAAAACGGATGATGGTCTCATGGGTATCCTTGCAGAGTACACCCAATTCCTGCAGTTTCAGTACCAGCGGACGGGCCTTTTGTGTCAGCTCAAATCCGATCAGAAGACCACGGCCACGCACCTCCTTCACCTTCGGGTGACGGATGGATTGAAGCCGGGAAAGGAAGTAGGCCCCCACTTCACGGGAGCGGTCAACCAGGTTCTCATCCATAATTACGTCGATGGCAGTACAGGCAACCGCACATCCAAGCGGGTTGCCGCCGAAAGTGGACCCATGGTCCCCGGGCCGGAATACACCGAGTACCTCTGGTGTGGACAGTACGGCCGAAACCGGGTAGTATCCTCCCGAAAGCGCCTTTCCAACCACAATCATATCGGGAGTCACCCCTTCATGCTGATGGGCGAACAGACGTCCCGTCCGGCCGAATCCGGTCTGTATTTCATCCACGATGAATAAAACCTGATTTTCCCGGCAGATGCTTTCAACTTCACGCAGATAACCATCGGGTGGAATCAGGATTCCCGCTTCAGCCTGAATGGGTTCGATCAGAACGGCTGCGGTGTTGGGTGTGATTGCCTCACGGATAGCCGCGGCATCACCGAAGGGAACGATTCTGAAACCCGGCGTGAAAGGACCAAATCCATCACGGTACTGTTGTTCGGTTGAAAAGGAAATAACCGTCGTGGTACGACCGTGGAAGTTATTGGCTGCAACAATAATCTCGGCCTGATTATCGGGGATGCCTTTACGGGTATAACCCCATTTCCTGGCTGCTTTGACAGCCGTTTCTATGGCTTCCGCTCCCGAGTTCATCATGAGAAACATGGTCATGCCGGTGACATCATGCAATTTCTGGTATAACAGCGGCAGCTGATCATTCCGGAAAGCCCGGGAAGTAAGCGTGACCGTGGCCGCCTGCTTCTGAAGAGTGTCGAGAATGCGAGGATGGCAATGGCCCTGATTCACAGCCGAATAGCTGGCCAGACAGTCCATGTAGCGCTTTCCATCCACATCCCATACCCAGATTCCCCCGGCTCGGTGAATCACCACATCGAGCGGGTGATAATTGTGCGCACCAAGGCGGTCTTCCAGTTGGATAAAGTCAGTCGAAGTGGTCAGGTCGGTGGTCATCATGGTTGGTCCTTGATTTTCCCTGAAAATACGAAACACGATCAACGGGAACAATATTCTCACATAGTCAGCATATTGCAACTACATTCTCAATATTGGGTAAATCCGGGTTTATATCGCTTGAATTAGACGGTTACCGGGACTATTTTCGGATCATGCGGAAGTAATTCAGCGGTAGAATGCCAGCTTCCCAAGCTGGACGTCGCGGGTTCGATCCCCGTCTTCCGCTCTGCTGATCCTTTCGGTTCCCTGATAATGGATGTCATCAGGGAACAGCCTTCCACCTGAGGACTGTTTTTCCCACGACCCGGACCCGAATCACTTGAATAGGCGCAGCAAAAAAAAGGCGCCTCGTGGGGGACCAGGCGCCTTTTGTCAGTCAGTGAACTGAGCCATTATCCCGAGCACGATTCACATGCATCAGGATTGTCGAGGGAGCAGGCCAGATCACTGTAATTATCCTTAACCGATTCATCTTCCACCGGCAGCGCCGCCAGAGCGTGGACGGGTTCGGATGCCTTTTCGGCCACCGGTTCCTTCAGGGCGTTGGCATCCACCGTGAATTTCACTGCTTCAGCCGCCGCTTTGGTCCGCAGGTAGTACATTCCCGTTTTCAGACCCTTCTTCCAGGCATAGAAATGCATGGAAGTCAGTTTGGCGAAATTGGGCGCTTCGACAAACAGATTCAGGCTTTGGCTCTGGCAGATGAAGGCCCCGCGGTCGGCGGCCATGTCAATCAGATCCTTTTGTTTGATTTCCCATACGGTTTTGTACAAGGCCTTCAACTCATCGGGAATTTCCCTGATCTGCTGGATGGATCCGTTTCCGGCCAGAATTTTATTCTTCAGACCTTCATTCCAGATTCCCATATCAACCAGATCTTTCATCAGGTGTTTATTCACCACCGCAAATTCACCCGAGAGCACACGGCGTGAGTAGATATTTGAGGTGTATGGTTCAAAGCACTCATTGTTCCCCAGAATCTGACTGGTGGAAGCTGTCGGCATGGGTGCCAGAAGCAGTGAATTCCTGAGTCCGTTCTTAACAATTTCCGACTTCAGCTTATCCCAGTTCCATCGTGCAGACGGGGAACTATTCCACATGTCGAACTGAAGGATTCCCTTGCTGGCAGGGGATCCCGCAAAGGTTTCGTACGGACCATGCTGACCTGCCAGTTCCATGGATGCTTCACAGGCAGCGAAATAAATCGTCTCGAAAATATCGCGGTTCAGTGCTTTTGCTTCATCCGAATCAAACGGGTACCGCATAAGGATAAAAGCATCGGCCAACCCCTGTACACCCAAACCGATGGGGCGATGCCGGAAATTGGACCGGCGGGCTTCTTCCACCGGATAGTAATTCAGATCGATGATCTTATTCAGATTCCGGGTGGCCACCTTGGTGACCTCATACAGTTTCTGATGATCGAAGGACCGCGTTTCCTCATTCACAAACCGGGGCAGTGCAATAGAGGCCAGGTTACATACTGCGACTTCATCCGGACTGGTGTACTCGATGATTTCGGTACAGAGGTTCGATGACCGGATCGTTCCCAGATTCTGCTGGTTCGATTTCCGGTTGGCGGCGTCCTTGTAGAGAATGTACGGCGTGCCGGTCTCGATCTGCGATTCCATGATCTGGTACCACAAATCACGGGCTTTCACCACCCGACGGGCTTTTCCTTCCTTCTCGTACTGAAGATAAAGGGATTCGAATGCATCCCCCCAGGTATCGGGAAGTCCCTTTGCCTCATTTGGGCAGAACAGCGACCAATGCTCATCAGATTCAACCCGTTTCATAAACAGGTCGGGGATCCACATGGCATAGAACAGGTCACGGGCCCGCTGTTCTTCTTTCCCGTGATTCTTCTTCAGATCGAGAAATTCAAACACATCGGCATGCCAGGGTTCCAGATAAACCGCAAACGCACCTTTCCGCTTACCACCTCCCTGATCGACGTATCGGGCCGTGTTGTTAAAGACGCGCAGCATGGGGATAATTCCATTGGAAGTCCCGTTGGTTCCCTTGATGTAGGATCCGGTGGCCCGGATGTTGTGAATGGACAGTCCGATTCCACCGGCCGACTGGGAAATCAGTGCGGTTTGCTTCAAGGTTTCATAAATGCCTTCAATGCTGTCATCCTTCATGGTGAGCAGAAAACAAGAGGACATCTGCGGCTTGGGCGTTCCTGCATTAAACAGGGTCGGCGTTGCATGCGTAAACCATTTTTCCGATAGTAAATTGTACGTCTCAATGGCTGCAGCAATATCCGCTTTATGGATTCCCACCGAGACCCGCATAAGCAGATGCTGCGGGCGTTCAACCACTTTTCCGTCAATTTTTAACAGGTAGGATTTTTCGAGTGTTTTAAATCCGAAATAGTCGTAATTAAAATCGCGGTCATACACGATGGCCGAATTGAATTCATCGGCATGCAGCATAACAAGCGAGTGCACATCATCGGCAATCATCGAGGCCCCGTCACCGGTCTTCGGATCGATATACCGATATAGTTTATCGATGGTCTCGCTGAAAGATTTGCTGGTATTCTTATGCAGATTCGACACCGCAATCCGTGCCGCCAGAATGGCGTAATCCGGATGCCGGGTGGTAAGCGATGCACAGGTTTCCGCTGCCAGATTATCGAGCTCGGCGGTGGTCACCCCGTCATACAACCCTTCAATCACTTTCATGGCCACCCGAACCGGATCGACATACCGGTGATCGAGTCCGTAGACCATTTTTTTAATACGTGCTGTTATTTTATCAAAGTGGACTTCTTCCCGCCGTCCATCCCGCTTCACTACAAACATCAGAAATCCTCATCCAGGCTAAAGGTCATATCATTTTTATCGGCCATAACTCCCGCTTTCTGGTAGTCACCGACCCGTTTTTCGAAAAAGTTCGTTTTCCCCTGCATCGAAATCAGTTCCATCCAATCGAAGGGATTGGCAGCATTGTACTTTTTAGGCAATCCGAGCGACGTAATCAGGTGATCGGCTACAAATTCGATGTACTGATTCATCATCGCGGCATTCATGCCGATGAGGGAAACCGGCAGCGCATCGGTGACAAATTCTTTTTCGATTTCCACTGCTTCACCGATCAGCTTATAAATGGTTTCCTTGCTCAGTTTTTCGTTGAGCATGGAATGCAGCAGAACGGCGAAATCCCTGTGCAGTCCTTCATCGCGGCTGATCAGTTCATTTGAAAAGGTGAGACCGGGCATGAGACCGCGCTTCTTCAGCCAGAAAATGGCACAGAAACTGCCCGAGAAAAAGATCCCTTCCACAGCCGCAAAGGCCAGCAGTCTTTTTGCAAATGATTCCTGACTGTCGATCCATTTAAGAGCCCATTGTGCCTTTTTCGTCACCGCAGGAACGGTCTGAATTGCATTGAACAACCGGTCTTTTTCGGATGGATCCTGAATGTAGGTATCGATAAGCAGGCTGTAGGTTTCCGAATGAATATTTTCGATGGCGATCTGAAATCCATAAAAGCACCGGGCTTCCGGAATCTGTACTTCTGTGCTGAAGCGCAGACACAGATTTTCATTGATAATGCCATCGCTTGCAGCAAAAAAGGCCAGAACATGCGAGATGAAATGACGTTCATCCGCATTCAGCCGTTTCCAGTCAGTCAGATCCTGCGACAGGTCAATTTCCTCGGCTGTCCAGAAACTGGCTTCGGCCTGTTTATACATCTGCCAGATTTTGTCATGCCGGATGGGGAACAGCACGAATCTTTTCGGATTGGGTGTCAGTATGGGTTCCATGAATTGGGAAATACAGTTAAAAGTTAAAAGTTAAAAGTTTGGGGAAATTAAACACCTGGCTATAGACGAGTGCGCAATTACCATTCTGAAACTCAGAATTGATTTTGATTCTGAATTTTTTTTGTGAGTCCTACAAGCATTTTCCTGATACTGTTTATTTCATCAGCAGGGATCTCATTTTGATTTATAAATCCCAGATTTCTCGCAATAATTAAAAGTGTTTCTAATTCTGAAAGTGATCCGGTTGAAATGTTAAGAAATTGAACCAGTTCCTTTCTGTGAAGACGGCCGGCACCTTCTGCAATATTTGAAGGAACAGAGACTGCCGCCCGTCTGATTTGACCCGTCAGGCCAAATCGTTCATCAGAAGGAATTTGTTCGGTTAATTTATATACCGAGGTTACCAATTCTATTGATCGCTTCCAGACCTCCAGATCGGTATGAAGCATTTACTTTTAACTTCTAACTTTTAACTCTTAACCTTAACTGCACCCACTCGTTGCCCCGCAGTTCAGACACCGGTAGCAGGAGCCGCTGCGAACCATGATGCTTCCGCATTCGGTACAGGGAGGTGCATCGGCCTGTGCTTTAAACACACGCTTCTCTTCGGTTTCCAGTTGAGAATGCACTTCGTGAACATGGTTGAGTTCGTTCTTCGCAGGTAAATGATACTCAGCACTGGTAATGGTTGGTTCACCAGGCAGATTTTCCTGTGGGATGAACTTGAGGCTCAGCCAACGGAAAATGTAATCAATAATCGATTTAGCCATGGGGATCTGACGGTTACCGGTAAACCCGGAAGGTTCGAACCGCATGTGCGTGAATTTATTCGCCAGCACATTCAGCGGCACGCCATACTGAAGAGCCATGGATATTGAAGTGGCAAAGGCATCCATGAATCCGGAAATGGTAGACCCTTCCTTGCTCATGGTAATAAAGACTTCACCCGGTTGTCCGTCTTCGTAGAGTCCGGCTGTGATGTATCCTTCATGTCCGCCGACACTGAATTTGTGGGTAACCGAATGCCGTTCGTCAGGCAGGCGGCGTCTGAACGGACGGGCCGCCGTCACGACCGGTTCGCCGGCAGCAGGCTGAGTGGCCTTTTTATCCATGCTCGTATTCAGCGGCTGACTGCGCTTGCTGCCATCGCGGTAAATGGCAACGGCTTTCAGGCCCAGTTTCCAGGACTCAATATAGGTCTGCATGATTTCTTCCACCGTCGATTCGGTGGGCATGTTAACGGTCTTGCTGATGGCACCAGACAGGAAGGGCTGGGCCGCAGCCATCATACGAATGTGACCTTTGTAATGAATACTGCGGGTTCCGTTCATCGGCTTAAAGGCACAATCGAAGACCGGAAGATGCTCTTCCCGGATTCCTGGTGCTCCTTCAATCGTATCCTTCTCATCGATGTAATCGGTAATCTGTCTGATTTCTGCCTCGGTATATCCAAGTACAGACAAGGCCAGCGGAACGGTGCCATTGACCAGTTTCAGAAGTCCGCCACCCGATAACTTTTTATATTTTACCAGGGCGATATCCGGTTCAATACCGGTGGTGTCACAATCCATCATAAAGGCAATGGTGCCGGTGGGGGCCAGAACGGTCACCTGTGCATTCCTGAATCCGGCATCCTTTCCAATGACCAGGGCATCGTCCCAGCAATTGATGGCGGCTTCCATGAGTTTCTTATCCACCATACTCTTCTGGATGGAGGACAGTGAATTGCGGTGCATTTCAATCACGGAGATAAAGGACTCAGCGTTACGGGCATACTCGCGGAAGGCTCCTTTCTCACGGGCCATCCGGGCAGATTGTGCATATGCCTCTCCGGACATGATGGCAGTAATCACACCAGCCAGTGCACGACCGCCATCCGAATCATAAGGAAGTCCGCTGGCCATCAGCAGCGCACCAAGGTTGGCATAACCAAGCCCGAGCGGACGGTAATTTTTCGAGTTTCGGGTAATCTCAGGTGTCGGATAGGAGGCCGGATCGACCACAATTTCCTGAGCGGTGATAAACACATCCACCACATGGCGGAAAGCATCCACATCGAAACGGCCATCGGGTTTTCTGAATTTCATCAGGTTGATGGAGGCCAGGTTGCATGCGGTATTATCGAGAAACATGTATTCAGAGCACGGATTGGAAGCATGAATCCGGTCACTGATTTTGCAGGTGTGCCACTTGTTAATGGTGGTATCAAACTGCATTCCGGGATCGCCGCAGATGTGGGTTCCCTCAGCGATGGCGCGCATCATGTCGCGGGCAGGGTAAGAAACCGATGGTTTACCTGAAGAAACCTCGGTGGTCTGCCATTGTTCATCGTTTTCAACGGCTTTCATGAAGTCATCGGTGGCCCGGACGGAAAAATTCGAATTCTGGAAAAAGACCGAGGCATATGCCTCTCCGTTAAAGGAACCGTCATAACCCTGTTCGATCAGGGCCCAGGCTTTCCGTTCTTCATCCATCTTGGCCTTGATAAAGTCCATGATATCGGGATGGTCGGCATTGAGAATTTCCATCTTGGCAGCCCGGCGGGTCTTTCCGCCCGACTTAATCGATCCGGCAACAGAATCATAGATACGCATGAAGGAAAGCGGTCCGCTGGCCCGCCCGCCGCCCGAAATGCCTTCGCGTGAAGACCGGAGTTTTGATCGGTTGGATCCGGTTCCCGAACCCCATTTAAAAAGACGACCCTCATGAACGGCATTGGTCAGGATGGATTCCATGGTATCATCAACCGACATGATAAAACAGGCCGAACACTGGGGCTTGGCTTCGATTCCAACATTAAACCAGACGGGTGAATTGAAGGTGCCAATCTGATGAAGCACCATGTACGTCAGTTCGGCGTAAAAAGCCTCTGCGTCGGCTGGTGTTGCGAAATACCCGGCATCGGATCCCCAGTTTGCAATGGTGCGGGTGACCCGGTTAATCAACTGACGGACCGATTTTTCGCGTTCAGGACTGTTCACTGCGCCATGGAAGTACTTCTGAACCACCACGTTCACCGCGGTCTGGGACCAGAAAACCGGAACTTCCACATCCTTCTGTTCGAAAAGCGCCTCGCCTTTGTCGTTGGCAATCACTGCAGACCGCAGTTCCCATTCCACAGTGTTGAACGGATCCACACCTTCACGGGTGAACCGGCGGTGGACCGTCAGACCGCGACCTTCACGGACCGGCTGAGCGTCAATAACATCTTCAATGGCGGGGGACACCATTTCTCCTACTTCGTAATCGTCCTGGGGACTAAAAAAATCGGACATAACACCTGACTCCAGATTTGCATTGCGACAAAAACTCACCTGAGTCCGGATACAGCGGAACCAATCTGGAACGATCCACCAACCTGTAAATAAACCGCCGGGTTCAGACCGGGATGAGGCTTCCTGCGATGATCCGGCCACGGCCGGCTTTCCCTTGGGGAATTTTGAGAAGCAGTACGAAGGTAAGACGAAAACAGAATACGGGGCAAGTTAAAACAACAGGACTTATCCCCAAAAATGTATCATTATGATACTACTGGATGTGAAGGCACTTATTACATTGATTATCAATATTATAGGAATTATGATAAGATGGGTGAGAAGCGCTTACCACCATGACTATCATGCAAATAGCCGGCTTAGAATGGGGAGCATTTCCCTGAGGGCTTTTGCCCGGTGTGAGAGGGTGTTTTTTATGTCCGGACCCAGTTCGGCGAAGGTGGAAGAGTAGCCATCCGGGACAAAAAGCGGGTCATATCCAAAACCACCAGACCCGGCTGGATGAAGGGCCAGGGTCCCCTGAATCTGGCCGGAAGTCTGATAATGGGATTGACCATCCGTAAGCCACAGAACACAACGAAACCGGGCCCGGCGGTTGGATTCCTCACGCATCATCCGAAGCAGAAGCTCATTGTTCCTGGCATCGGATGCAGGCTCACCGGCGAATCGTGCAGACCGGACCCCCGGTCTCCCATTCAGTGCATCCACTTCCAGTCCTGAGTCATCAGCCAGGCACCATCCGCCCGTCAAAGCGGCAAGCGCCTCTGCCTTTTTCCGGGCATTGTCCTGGAATGTTTCCCCATCTTCCTCCACCTCAAATGATTGTCCTAAATCCCGCACTGTCAGAATCGTGACAGTCATTCCCCGGAGCATGGCCTGCAGTTCTTCTACTTTTTTCTGATTGCCGGTTGCCAGCCACAAGGTGTTCATTTGCCGTCTCCTTTTTCTTTTCGCTGCATGCGGAAGGCCGTGGCACGGCCAATTCCGAGAAGCCGGGCTGCTTCATCGGCATTGTTTCCTGTCAGTTTCATGGCTTTACGGAACAGGAACTCCCGCGCCTCATTCAGGGTAATCAGCCGGTCATTTTCCATGGTGAACACATCGGTATTCACCACCGGTGCAGAAATGGACTGGCCCGTCACCGGTGACACCAGATCGGAGGCCTTCAGTGTTGTGTGGTCCCCGAGGGTCATCACCCGTTCCATCACCTGAAACAATTCCTCGTCATTGCCCGGCCAGGAGTAACCAATCAATGCCTCGGCTGCGGACCGGTCCGGACTGCGGGATACCTGCCCGTTTTCTGCAGCCAGCCGATCCATAAACCGACGGGCCAGCGGAATGATATCCCGGACCCGAAAACGAAGGGCCGGTAATCCGACGGGCACCCCCTCCAGGCGGAAAAGCAGTTCGTCCCTGACCATCCCCAGCCGGCTGACATCGGACGGCGAGAAGCGGCTGACGGCAATAAACCGGAGATCCATCCGTTGCCAGGCCTGGGACCCTTCGGGAACAAATTCCCGGGAATTGAGTGCGCGGAATAATCTCACCTGACTTTCGGGCGCCAGCGCTTCGATCGGTTCAATCACCAGCGTTCCTCCATCGGCCTGTTCGAGCAGGCCGGGCCAGAGGACCCCAGCCTCCTCGAATCCGAATAACTGCCTGATCTGCCCGGAAGGGGTCAGCTTATCAGGCTGAAACAGCTGAATGGGATTTAATCGCCGGACAGATCGGTTGTGAATATGGGACGCCAGCTGCCAGGAACCACATCCGGGTTCAGACGTGATAAAAACAGAGATTCCGGATGGCGCAACCCGGTTGGCAAGATTTCGAGCTTCAATAAAATCGGGAGAGAAATGAACCAGATCATCAAAGGTGATCAGCTGGGCAAACCGGTTCATTGAGCCACCGGCTCACCCACCGGGATGATCCGCACACGGTCGGCATCACCCAGCCCGGATCCGGGCTTGTACCGTCTCCATTTGAATGAAATGATTTCCGGAACCTCTTCATAAACTGCTTCCCGGATCCGCTCCAATCCGAAATCGGGACGAAAGGGAGAGTAGATGGCATACTTCAGCACATTGTCACTGTATTCAGGATACGGAAAATAAACCAGGGATCCATCCACATCCTGGCGCAGATACGGGGAGGAAATGTCATAGGCCATGCCTCCCACATGGAACCGGTATTTCTGCAGACTGAACAGGGTCTGATTAAACGGCATGACGATCCGTTCAGATTCAGAGAGAATTCCCCAGGTCACCCGGTGAGCAATGGTCTGAAGTTCCAGGCTTTCTCTTTTTACAGCGGGCTGCACCTTTGCCAGATAGAAGGAATCGATTCCGGCAGCCGTAAAGGTAATTTTACCAGACCGGATAATTTCCCTCGACACCACCTGATAGGCCCAGGCGTATTTGGCCAGTTCATCCCGGTAAGCCCGCAGATTAAACGTAATACGCCAGATGGAATCATTCCGTCCGAGAATCAGGTCCCACAACTGGTTATCCGGAGCCAGGTAGTTCATGAAATCGTAGTCATTTCTGAAAATGCCCTCGACCGCGTAAATCCGGATTTTATCATCCCACTGACCATCCAGTTTCCTGACATCCACAGCCCAATGACGGCGCATCAGCGAGTCCTGAACCGTCTGGTACCGGTTTATATAGGCCTTGGCCTCTTCAGACCAAACGGGCTGATAGCCATTGGTTTCAACCGTGGCCAGAACCCTGATGGAAAAATCCTGATTGAAATAAACGTGAATCTTCTCGGTATAGGAAGGAGGGGAACACTGAAATCCGCTCAGCAGCAAAAGAGAGAGCCCGGCAATGGAAAGTATCCGGCAGATCATGAGGGATTGCTCCAATACTGAACCAGATCACTATGCATGGCCATATACTGTGGTTTGAGCACCCGGAAATACCCCACTCTCAGGTTCGGATCGGGTATTCTGAAGGATTCAGCCACGGACACCACCGATCCTGCCCGATCGCTGCGGATGGTCAGGTCCAGACGGTAGCTGATCCGGTAAGGACCGAGCGGATAATGGGTTGAAAGGGAAAGCGCAAGCGGCGGCTGAACAGACCAGTTTTCGACCTGATAAATCTGAACCAGATTCCCGAACCGGGCGGTGAGTGTTTTTTCCTTTTCGTTGATCAGAAGGCTGGTCAGAGACTGGTTGGCCATCTGGCGATGGGGAAACCAGGCCATCATGGAATCGGTTTGGAACAGAAGAGGTTTCAGTTCATGATAAAACCGGTTGGAAGTGACTTCATCCGACCAGGAAACCGTATCGGGTAGGAGAAATCCCCAGATTTTCAGGATGGCACCTGCCAGCAACAAAGCGCCAAGTGCCACCGATACCCACATCAACCAATCCAAGAAAGCTCCCCTTGCTGCCCGGAATCAGAACGATCCTGCCGGCCCGGCGAAAATATTAAAACCGGCTTTGAATCGCTATTTTTACCCCATGAAGTCCTTGATCTCGGTTCTGCTCGACGGGCAGCCGCTGACCCACCGGTTATCGGGTATCGGAAAAGTGACCCTCAGTCATCTGGAAGCACTGGCAGCAGATCCCCGGGTTCGCGCGGAAGTGGTAACCGTCAGTCACCGCGACCTGATGGTCGCCTCTCCGGTTCCACACCATCCGATTCCGCTTCACTCCCGATGGGGATCCTGGTGGCTTCCCTGGTTGGATCGCCAGCCCGATATCTGGCATGGCACCAATGCCATGTTCCCGGTTTTTCATCCGGGACTGCAGCCCCGGATCAAGGTTCTGACCATTCATGACCTGGCCCTTCTGCTTCCCGGGTACCGTCACATTCCCGAAAAACCCGTTCTGCGCTGGCACATAAATCGCAGCCTGAAGGAAGCGGACGCCTTTTTTTGTGTCAGTAAAACCACTGCAGACGATCTCGCTGGTCTGGTTCCGGGTACTGCGGCAAGGCTTTGGGTGATCCCCCCCGATCTTCCCGGGCATTTTTACCAATGGAGTGATCAGTTCTCCGATCTGCGACCGGCGCCCAACCCTTACCTGCTTTTTGTCGGAAATCTGAATGCCCGGAAAAATCCGCTTGCAGTGGTGAGGGCTTTTACCTCACTGAAGGCGGCTGACCGGGGAGGCTTCCGGTTGGTGATGGCCGGAGAACCGGGAAATCAGTGGCCGGATCTGGCTCGCTTTGCCAATGACCCAGACATCCGGTTCACTGGCTATCTTCCCGATGAGCAGATATGGTCACTGATGAAGCAGGCCAGAGCCTTGTTGGTTCCTTCACTGTATGAAGGATACGGACTGCCGGTTGCGGAGGCCCTGCATCTGAACACACCGGTAATATTAAGTGACATTCCCGTTTTCAGGGAATTGTTCGGCGGTCAGACAGACGTCTGGGTGGAAAAAGAAACCGATTGGCGGGATCAGTTGGTGAATATCATCCGGTCAGAACCGGTTCGGAGTAAAATAAAAAATCCCCGGCACCGACCGGAAACCGGACGGTACGGGGATGTCTATCAGCAATGGGTGTAACCGATCAGCGGGGGCGGTAAGCCGGACGCTCTTCCTTCGGACGAGCTTCGCTGACGGTGATGTTCCGTCCGGAGAACGGTTTGCCGTTCAGACCCTGAATAGCGGAAGAACCGGCATCAGAATCTTTCATTTCAACAAACGCAAATCCTTTGGAACGGCCGGTAAGCTTATCTTTAATCACGCTGGCAGAAATAACTTCGCCATACGCTTCAAAAGCAGCAGCCAGGGATTCATTGGTGGTACTGTAAGGCAGGTTCCCAACGTACAATTTCATAGTATCATAACCTTTCGTATCTGTTCAGTGTTGAACTGGTCATCAAGCGGGCGTTGTAGCGGGAACGGGATCGTGCTTAACCGAATCAGTATCCTTCGCTGGCCATTTTTCCGTATCCGGACCAGTGACAGGGCATTTCATCTTACCCGGTCGATGGCAAGATGGGACCAATTTTTCTGAAATCCAACTGATAAGCAGTCGCAAAAATTAAATATTTCTTAGTAATCAGCCGATCCAGCGCTTTAAAACCGGAATTTTTGACAGAACACCGGTGACAGACAGGATGAAACAAGCGAGTCCGATCCAGATCAGGGAGAAACTGGCAAGGCGGGCCGGACCAAAATCCTCCCCATAGACGAACACTCCCAGCATCAGAGCGATGGTTGGTCCGATGTATTGCATGAATCCGACCATGGAAAGGGGAATCCGCCGGATGGCCTCGGCAAACCAGATCAGCGGAAGGGCCGTGACCACGCCAGCCACTGCCAGAAGACCATCGGTGAGCAGGTCCGTCCGCAGGAAGTGTCCCTGCCCGGTTCCATCCAGCCAGAACAGCCAGCCGGCAGCCACCGGAAAGAGGGTCAGCGTTTCGAGCAGGAGTCCGTTAAGCGCCTCGACATGCACGAGTTTCTTAAGCAGACCATACAGCGCAAAGGATACTGCCAGTGAGAGGGCAATCCATGGAAACTGTCCGTAAACCAGAGTCATCACCAGGACGCCTGCTGTTGCAAAACCCACCGCAAGCCACTGAAGGCCGGAAAGCTTTTCCCGGACAATGACCACTCCAAAGAGAATACTGACCAGCGGATTGATGTAGTAACCCATGCTGGTTTCCACAATCTGTCCCGAGTTTACCGCCCAGATGTATAGCCACCAGTTAAAGCCCAGAAACAAACTTCCGCCGGTTAATGCCAGGGTAGTCCTGAGCGAGGAAAGAGGGGCAAACCATGCTTTTTTTCTGAAAATCAGCAGCAGGATCGCCACAAAGGCCGATGACCAGACGATCCGGTGGGCCAGAATTTCTGTGGCCGGTACATGCAGAAGAAATTTCCAGTAAACCGGAAACAAACCCCAAACCAAAAAGGCCAGGGCTGCATACAGATAACCTGAAGGCTGCCCATACCGACCGTGTTCCAAAGGATCCTCCTGACAGGTGAACAGAATAGTGCTCTGACTCTCTGTTTCAAAAAGGAGGCTAATTTCCTCCGGATTCAGACAAAATCCAATCAGGACACGGCATGAATCGGTTGTGTCTTTCAGACACAGCGAAAAAAGGATATCTTTGCTGTTTCGGAGGAAACTGAATTTGAAACCGCTTTTCACCATTCTCATGACCCTGCTGATCCTCGGACCTGCTTTTGCCGAGGAAGGCATGTATCCGTTAAGTGAACTGAAACGGATCGGGAAGGACCTTAAAAAGGCTGGATTGAAACTGGATCTGAAGGAGCTGTACAATCCGGATGGATCCAGTCTGGTGGATGCCCTGGTGAATGTGGGTGGCTGTTCGGGGGCCTTTGTCTCGGCCGATGGTCTCATTGTCACCAATCACCACTGTGTGTTTAATGCTGTTCAGTCTGCAAGTACTGTTGACAATGATCTGGTAACAAACGGGTTCCGCGCCGGAAGCCGTGAAGAGGAGATACCAGCCCGGGGAATCACCGTCCGGATCACACGCGGGTACCGGGATGTCTCGGATGAGATTCTGAAGGGTTTACAGGGAATCACCGATCCTGAAGAGCGGAATACCAGACGGAATGAAATCATTTCCCGGTTGGAGAAGGCAGCGGTGGAATCCAATCCGTCTTTCAGCGCCCAGGTATCGGATATGCTGCCGGGTAAAGTCTATGTCCTGTTTCTTTACGAGGTCATCCGTGATGTACGGTTGGTTTATGTTCCTCCCCGTTCGATTGGGGAATTCGGCGGAGAAACGGATAACTGGGTTTGGCCGCGGCACACAGGTGATTTTTCCTTCATCAGGGCCTGGGTTCCTTCCGATCCGGCCGATCCTACCTCCCCCATGGTTCCGTTTAAACCCCGCCGGCATCTGAAAGTGAATCCGGAAGGGGCCAAAGAAGGTGATTTCGTTTTTATCATGGGATATCCGGGACGCACATTCCGGCATCAGCCCGCCGACTTTGTTTCCATACAGGAACGGATTGAACTGCCCTACATTGCCAATTTCTATCGCTGGCAGATTGACCAGATGGAATCCCTTTGGGCCGCCAATCCTGCACTGGAACTTCAGCAGAGTGCGCGTGCAAAGAGTCTGGCCAATGTTCAGAAAAAGTCGGATGGACAGCTGAAGGGGCTCCGGCGGCTGGCCCTTACCGATCAGAAACGGGCCGAGGAACAGGCCTTACTGGCTTTTATCAATGCGGATCCAACAAGGAAAGGTCAGTTCGGGCAGCTGGCCGATTCCATGTCGGCACTCTACCGGCAGCTGGAATCCATGGGAATTGCCCCCTTCTGGGCCCAGCAGGTTTACCGGACCAGTTTTTATCTGAACGCGGCACGATTGATTCAGGGACTGAATGCAGCAGAAACATTGCCTGATTCACTGCGGCCGGCCCTATACCGGCAATCGAACCGGGCCTCTCTGGCTGCTCAGCTGACCAGACAACGGGCCACGCTCCACTTTCCGCTTGAAGAACGGTACATCCGCCGGCTGCTGACCGATGGGGCTGTTCTTCCATCCTCCTGGCGCCCATCCCTGCTTCGTGAAGCCAACGTTGATTCGCTGACCGCAGTGTGGTTTTCCGGCGGCGAACCATTTCATCCGGACAGTGTTATAGCCGCCATCCGGGGAACACGGCCTCTGACACCATTCACCAGCCACCCGATCGTACGCGATGCGTCCTGGCTTGATCCGGCCATTCAGCACATTCTGAAAACCCGTGAAAAGACCGATCAGACTTTGGTTCCTCTCCAGGCCCGCTGGGTGACACTCAAGCAAAACTGGAAAGGACAGAATTTTATTCCGGATGCCAATGGAACCCTTCGGCTGACCTACGGTCAAGTACGCGGATATGAACCTTACGATGGTGCCTGGTATAACCCGGTCACCACCATTTCGGGACTTCTGGAAAAGGCAAACACGCTGCCTGATTTCAATCTACCCGAATCGGTTCTCGGTTATTACCAGCCAGATGCCACCGGAACCGCCGCGGCGATTCATCAGACACCGGTCGCCATCCTGTACAACACCGATACCACGGGCGGTAATTCGGGTAGTGCGGTAATGAATTCAAGGGGAGAATTGGTTGCCATTAACTTTGACAGAGCATGGGAAGCCACCATCAATGATTATGCCTGGAGTGAATCCTACAGCCGGTCCATTGGTGTGGATGTTCGCTACATGATCTGGGTATTAAAGACCATTGGAAAAGCAGACTATTTACTGAATGAAATGGGGTTGAAATGAAACGGATTGTTGCCGGACTTTTACTCACCGGACTTGCCTTACCTGCCTTTAGTCAAACGGCTGACAGCCTGATGACACTGGCTCACAAACTGGCAAGAGTGGGCCTGGAATCAGGAAGGGCCTACAGTGACCTGAAGGACCTGTTAAAGATCGGACCGAGAATGACCGGAACCGCCCGTGCAGACAGTGCCGTGGAATGGGCCGTTAGAAAAATGCGGTCTTACGAGTTTGACTATGTCTGGAAACAACCAGTCGAGGTTCCCCGCTGGTCACGTGGACGAAAAGAAGTGGCCGTTGCGAAGGTGCACTGGAAGACCGACACACTGAGTGTAACCGCTCTCGGTTACAGTGAACGCACACCCGGCGGGGGTGTTGAAGACACGGTTGTAATGGTCCGGTCATTGGCCGAACTCGATTCGATCGGACGTGGGGTGGAAAGCAAAATCGTCTTCTTCAACGGCGAATTCGACAAAGGTCTGATCAATACGTTTCAGGCCTACGGACAGGCTGCCCAGCAACGAGGCAGAGGTCCGGCGCTGGCTTCGTATTACGGTGCGGTTGGTGCCATTGTGCGGTCCATGACTGCTGTGTCGGATGACAATCCGCGGACCGGCATGACCCAGTTTCCCGATAGCATTGCCCCCATTCCCTGTGTAGCCGTTTCTCCTGTTGATGCCGACCGTCTGGCTTCGAAGTTCGGCGGAGAAAAACCCGTTCGTCTCATGATTGATCTGAGGAGTAAAAAGGATGATCCCGTTATTTCAAACAACGTGATTGCCGAACTGACCGGTACCGACTTTCCCACTGAAATCATTCTGGTTGGTGCCCATCTGGATAGCTGGGATTTATCGGTAGGGGCCCATGACAATGGTGCCGGATCGGTTCAGGTCATTGAAGTACTGAGATTGCTGCGTCAGATTGAGTACAAACCCAAACATTCGATTCGGGGTGTCCTTTTTATGGCAGAAGAAATGGGTGGAATCGGCGGCATTGAATACGCCCGCATGGCAACCTGGAATAACGAGAAACACATCGCAGCCATTGAATCGGATCGGGGCGGTTTTACCCCCCGCGGATTTTCCATCCAGGCGGATGAAGCCAAAGTGCAAAAGTATCAGTCCTGGGCAAAATACTTCGAGCACATCGGAGCCGATAAACTGGTGAAGGGCTATGGCGGGGTTGATATCGGACCGCTT
Source organism: Bacteroidota bacterium (assembly GCA_013360915.1). Lineage (NCBI taxonomy): Bacteria > Pseudomonadati > Bacteroidota > Bacteroidota bacterium. The sequence goes on along the minus strand of JABWAT010000004.1, from coordinate 107,468 downwards.
GGTGATACCGGCACCCAATTATTCGGTTTTTTGCCAGATTCACACCGTTACTTCGACTATCATCACTCGGCTATGGATACCATCGACAATGTGAACGAGCGCGAACTGGAACTGGGCGCGGTTGCCATGGCCATATTCGTGATCCTGCTCGATCAGTACGGGGTACAGTAAGTCATCTTTCCTGAAAGCTTCCATTTGTTCTCCTTTTCCCTTTTAAAAACCGACCCGGGCTCCATGGCCCGGGCGGGTGAAATCACCACCGCCCGCGGCACCATTCAAACCCCCATCTTCATGCCCGTCGGCACCCGTGCCACCGTCCGGGGAGTTCCGCTCCGCGACCTGGAAGCGGCCGGAGCCGATATCATTCTCGGAAACACGTACCACCTGTATCTGAGACCCGGTACCGACATCTTAAAAAAAACCGGCGGACTGCACCGGTTTAACGCCTGGTCAAAACCCATTCTGACCGATTCGGGTGGATATCAGGTTTTTTCCCTCTCGGAATTGCGAAAACTGACGGCGGATGGTGTGAGGTTTCAGTCGCACATTGATGGATCTTATCACTGGTTCACTCCCGAAAACGTGATAGAAACCCAACGGGCCATCGGGTCGGATATCATGATGGTGCTCGATGAATGTCCGCCCTACCCCTGCGATCACCGGTACGCAAAAACCTCGAATGACATCACGATGAAGTGGGCAAAACGCTGTCAGATTGCCGCCCGGGACTCTGAGCCCCTTTATGGTTTTCATCAGGCTCTTTTTCCCATTGTGCAGGGCGGGATTTACAAGGATTTGCGGGAATCCTCGGCGGGCACGCTGGTTGATATGGATTTTGAAGGCTATGCCATCGGGGGTCTGTCTGTGGGCGAGCCGGCCGACATCATGTATGAGCTGACTGAATGGGTGACGCCAAAATTACCGGCCGAAAAGCCACGTTACCTGATGGGTGTGGGAACCCCGGCCAATATACTGGAATGTATTGCCCGCGGGGTCGATATGTTCGATTGTGTGATGCCGACCCGGAATGGACGCAACGCCAATGTGTTCACCAGTCAGGGAACGATGAACATGCGGAATGTGAAGTTTACCGACGATGAACGTCCCATGGATGAATCCTGCACCTGTTATGCCTGCCGCACTTACTCACGTGCGTACATCCGTCACCTGTTTTCGGTGCAGGAAATGCTCGGTCCCATGATGGCGAGCGTTCATAACGTTCATTTTTATCTGTGGCTGGTGAAGGAATCACGCCGCCGCATTCTCGATGGCTCGTTCAGTTCCTGGTACCCGGGTATGAGTAAAAGCCTGATGGTCAGGATCTGACCGGAATCCGTCAGAGCAGGATGGAAAAGTCGGTAAGATAGCCCGAGGACTTCCAGACAGGAAGCAGGTCGGGTTTCAGGAAGGCAGCCGTGGAAAGACCATCGGCCATGGTGGCCGACTTTGCCACGACCGTAACCGATTGAACCGGTTCTTCGGGCCGGCGGTGTTGCGGATGGATGATATGTCCCCAGCTGACCAGACCATTTCCCCGTCGGTTTTCATACGCCCCCGAGGTGGAAAGCGCTGTATCACGGATCCGGAGGATTTCATTCTTATCGGGGATGGTCGGATTCAGAATTTCCACTTCCCACCCGTTTTCATCCGGATCAGAACCCAATGCAAACACATCGCCACTGAAATTCAGGAAGGCCCGGTCATGACCTGCCGACCGAAGCATGGATACCGATTCATCCAAAGCCAGGCCACATCCGATTCCGCCGGGATCCACAGCCGACATACCGTTCCTCAATGCAGCAAGAGATCCCTTTGTTTCCACATTACCGATTCCGATGGCCGATTCCAGAGCGGCCAATTCTTTATCTGTTGGCCGATCAATCAGCTGATCGGGATCCTTGCGAAATCCGAAAAGCCGCATCACCGGTTCAACGGTCAGATCAAAAAGTCCGCCCGACAGGGCATGCAGTTCTTTTGCTGTTTCAAGAAGCCGACGGGTGGATGAATCAACGGTAACCGGATCAGTGCCAGCAGAGGCATTTAATCTGGAAAGATCAGATTCTGGCAGATACACCGACCAGACCGATTCAAGAAATCGAAGCCGGGCTACCACCCGGTTCAGATCCTGCCAGGCTGATTTTTCATCGGGAGTGAGCAGGTGAAAGTGGAACACCGACCCCATCACAAACACCTGCCGGGTCACCAGCGTCCGCCGCTCACCATGAATCCGTACATCGGGAACCCATCCTGAAGCCACCCGCGCGACCGGGAACAACAATCCGGCCACACCCACCAACCGCAGGAAATCGCGACGGTTCACGCGGACTTCCCTTTCCGGATCGTTTCAGTCAGGATAGCCACCGACATCAGACCAAAGGTGATAAACATGGAAAGTCCGCTGAGCATGATAAACCAGGTGATCCACTCCATTCCCGAAATGAACCGAAGCACCCAGATGCCGCCGAAGGTGGTGACCAGAGCCACCAGGGGTTCGGCCATAATCACCAGACGCCAGGTTTCACTGAACCAACCGGTAAACCAGAACAGGGCGGCTGTGATGAAAAAGACCGAACTGAGACCAAGAATGTGATTATGAGTGGTCAGCAACAGATCCTTTGCCGATTTTTCAAATTTGATATCATCATTAAGATCATCCTGCGGATCGGTCCCGTTGTAATGCTCTCTGATCCCGGCTGATGACAGGTTGGTTTCATTCCGGACGAAGGCCAGACCAATCATCAGACCGGTGGTGGTGATCAGCATGTAAATAAAAATAAACCGGCGTATGGCAGCCGGCCATTGGCGGATAAGCATCATTTCGTCGTCAGAAGCAATTGATTAAATTTCAGAAGGCGGGCCACGCCGGCAGTGATACTCCGGCAGGATATTGTTGCTCCGCTGATATTCCGGATGTTCCGGTTCCAGACCGGAGGTTCCGTTCCGGATTTTCCTGCAAATTGTTTCCTGAAAACCGGGTAGTCAATTTCGCCGCCGTACGATTCACGGTAAACCAGCACATCCACATCGACCACCTCACCCCTACCATTGAGCAGGAGCAGATAAGTAATCAGCTGGGTTTTCCCCTTCACCTCATCGATAAAGGCTGTGTATGGTTCCCCACCCGATTTAAACCGGATAAACGTTACCTGTCCCGATGAGTCAAGTTCCCAACCGCTCACCTCTCCCACGATGCGTTCAGCCGATTGCCGGGCCAGATCCTGATAGGTCAGGGTTAACCGGGCACCAGCCTGCAGCCATTGGGGGGATAAAAGCAAGCAAAGGATAAACGCAAACCGGCACCCGGCCTTTACAGCCGGATGCCGATCCTTGTATCGCGGTCGTTGTCGTCGTCGTGCAATCCAATCAGTAGAAATAATAACCAATTCCCAGATTCAGTTTTTGAGTCATGTCAGGTGAACCACTTGCATCGATCCATTGATAGTCGGCTTTCAGGGCGACATTCGGATGCGGAAGCCAGGTGATCCCTGCGGTAAATTCATTTACATCGGTTCCGGCCACTTTCACAGCCGGGGCCGACAGGGAATACTGAGTGTTGTACTCTTCAAAGCGGGTAAACAGAGTCAGTGATTGTTCACTGTCGGGCAGAAAAGCGGGCAGGATGTTGTATCCTGCTTCCACGTAGTATCCCATCTGTGAGTCCCCGATGTTTTTCTTCAGCTCAGTCACCAGTTTGGTCGCCTCGCTCACCATGGAATACACCCCAACGGCTTTCAGACTCAGATCACCCACCTGGTACCGGACATCCCCTTCCAGCAAGGTAAAGCGGGAGCCGGAAAGGGTATCTGCATATACAGAATTCAATTCCAGTGAACTGGTATAGAAGGAAAAGCCGGTTTTCAGCTCGGGAAGGGGCAGGAATTCTATCCGACCGGTGAGCGCCATGTCATCGGCCTGAGAATAATACCCGCTCTGGCGGGTATCCCGGATTCCCTTTTCATTCATTTTCTGCGGATTCAGACCGGCAACATAATACAACCGGTAACTGATTCCTTCCATCACTTCACCATAGATCCCGATGCCCGCCTCACGCCAGGTGGTGGGAATCAGAACACGATCCACCGAGGGTCGTTCCACACCATTAAATGTGTTTGGCTCATGAAATTCATTGATAAATCCCACCGGAATGAGGAAAATACCAGCCCTGAATCCGATGGGTTTCGAAAACTTCAGATCAATGAAGGCCTGTTCCAGTGCAACTTCAGATTGGGAATTTGAGCTTTTCACCTGAGTATGTTCAAGTTCGAGTTCCGATTTAAAACTGACCCAATCATTAAAATCATGACCGACATACAGCACAAACCGATGGAAATCGAAGAGTCCCACCCTGTCCTTTTCCGGTTTGCCCGGCGAGTAGGTGTTCTTGTTGAAATGTAACTCTCCATATCCGCCGATGGAGGTGGTTCCCTGGGCAAATGCCACCCCGGCAACCATGAGTAAAACACTTGCAAATGCAATTGGTTTCAAGAATAACTTCCTTTATTTAGAACAAATCTAAGTTAAGGACGTTTTCGTTTTCTGTCAAGTTATTTGGAATAAATCTAATTTACTAATGCCCTTCTAATTTTCCGGTCTGAACCTGACAGCCATCGGGCTGTTTGATATCTTTACTGTATGAAACGATCTGTGTTGCTGATGGTCTCTTGCCTGTTTGTCTCCGTGTTGTCTGCGCAACCGGTCACTGATTCGACCCGGATTCTGGTTTTTCCCAGAGAGGGAATCCGGGAGGATACCACCGATTTTTATCAGCGGCGGAATCAACTTTCTCCTGTGCAGCCGATTTTCACGGTCTCATCGGCGTATGGTCATCCGTTTCTGGGTTTTCACTTCGATTTTGGAACCATTCTTCAGGAAAAAGTTAAATCGAGTTACCCCGGATTTTTGGGATTCGGGTTTCTGGGGGGTGTCAAATACCGGTCCGGATTTCTGGCTGAGGTATCCTACTCCTACCAGCGTTTCAATCAGAATGCCAGTTATGTTTTTTCCCGTCAGGTTGAGGTCCTGTTATCGGATACCACCACCACTGTAAGTCAGGTGAGTGATGCCTCGCTGAATGTGAATCAATTGCTTCTTTCCATCCTGTACAGCGATTACCGGTCCCCGTTTGGTCCGCTGAGGTATGTTTATGGCGGGTTGGCCGTCGGAGGCTCCTATCATGAAGAGGAAGGCACACACACAGTTACACGAGCGATCAGCGGTCAGCCGGGAACGACCCTGCTGTCAAAACAAACGGTGGTTTACCGGCAATGGAATCCGACCCTGGTGGTCATTCTGGGTATGAATTTTCTGTACCTGCCGGAAAGTCACAATTGGTTCAGTTTTGATCTGAGGATGGATCTTATCCCCAATCTGGACCGGCAGAACCGCGAGCTCCGGTTGTTTTCGGTCGGGGATCTGAACAGCATGCGTGCGACGGTGAGGTTCTTTTTTGACTACAGCGACGATTTTCTCTTAGAGGAGTAACAACCATGTTGCCACTGACTGAAGCAGAGATACGGAAACAACTGCCCACACCGACACCGGGAATCTACAAGCTGCTGAACAAAAAGGGAGATGTGAAACGACTGGGAATGGATGTGGCCGATCTGGCTGGTGCGCTTGTGAAGTCGATCCACCCGAAGTACGATTTTTTTGATTTCAAGGCTGCACCATCAGACAAGGCTGCCTGGAACCAGCTGTGTGAAGCCTGGCATTTTCACCGGAAGCACGATTTTCTGGAATCGGAAGACCACCCGGAACCCCCTCGGGGAAAGTATTGGACCTGTGCATTGTGCGAAGAGGCCCGGCGGTACTGACCAATGAAACCAGGAAGAGATGAGGACCAGGATCTGAAGGCCATGATGGAGGGGTATCTGCCTCCATCGCCGGGCAACAGGGATGAATCATACAAGCAAACCACTTTTCAGCCCAAAAAGAAGGATCTGAGCAAGGAAGACCTGAAAAATCTGATGGAATCGGTTCCGGATCACCCAGAGGACGGCAAAGAGGAACCCGACTTGGTGGTAACTGTACCGAATCAGTTGCCGGTTCTGGACCTTCATCTGATGACAGTGGGCACTGCCATCGAAGTGACCATCGAATTCCTGGATAAACTGATTGAGGAGCGTCTGGTCAGACGGGCCATGATCATCACCGGAAAAGGATTGGGTTCTCCCGGATTTCAGTCAAGAATCAAACCGGCCATCGAGGACCTGCTGAGAAGCCGTTACCGGCACGATATACAGCAGGTCAGAAACGCACCCCCCGACAAAGGTGGCAGTGGTGCACTGATGATCACTTTCCGGTAGAAATCCGCCGGAAAAGGAACCAGCCGGCCAGACCACTCAACAGGGATCCGATCAGGATTCCGGCTTTTGCCGCATCGAGCAGATAGCCTTCAGGGAACGCCAGATTCCCGATAAACAGCGACATGGTAAATCCGATACCAGCCAGGAAAGAAACCGCCACAATGGGAGCCCATGTGACCCCATCGGGTAACTGAGTCCAGCCCAGTCTGACAGCCACCCAGGTAAACAGCAGGATTCCCACCGGTTTACCGATAAAGAGGCCGGCGATTACCCCCAGGCCGGTTGGACTCAACACCATGCCGATCGGATCGGATGGTAGCGCCACTCCTGCATTGGCCAGGGCAAAGACGGGCATGATAACAAAAACCACCCACGGATGAAGACGGTTTTCCATCCGCTGCATGGGGCTTTGTGATTCCCGGGCTGCGGTTTCAATGGCCACCAGACCCGCATTCTGGTCGGCATTGGGAATCACATGGGATCCTTCATTCCCCGCCTTCCGGAAATAACCAATCAGTTTGTCGATTGACGAAGAGAAGTCGGTGCTGTTCAGCCGGGTCCTGGCAGGAATGGTTGTCGCCAGCAGGACGCCGGCCAGTGTGGCATGAACGCCCGATTTCAGCAGGGCGAACCACATGATCATGCCAATCAGAAAGTAGATGGAAGGATTCCGGACACCCACCCGGTTCATCAGGATCAGAACCAGCATGGCCGATCCGGCCCCGATCAGACTGGGGATGTGAAGGTCTCCGGTATAGAAAAGCGCAATCACCATCACGGCCCCCAGGTCGTCGATAATAGCAAGGGCGGTGAGAAAAATCTTTACGCTGACCGGTACACCGCGGGCAACCAGACTGAGAATACCCAATGCAAAGGCAATGTCGGTGGCCATGGGAATTCCCCAGCCTGACTCTCCGGGAGTGCCGATATTCAGCATTGTAAAAAGCGCAGCCGGCACCACCATTCCTCCCAGGGCTGCCGTCAGAGGGAAGGAGGCTTTTTTAAGCGAATTCAGCTCGCCGACCAGTAATTCCCGCTTGATTTCCAGGCCAACCACCAGAAAAAAGACGGCCATCAATGCATCGTTGATCCAGAGATACAGGAATTTGCTCAATTGCCAATCGCCAAAACCAATCGTCAGTTTGATGTGCCATAAATCCTGGTAGGCAACCGCCCATGGGGAGTTGGACCAGATCAGAGCCACCAACGCAGCGGTCAGCAGCAACAGACCGCCGGCCGATTCCACCTGGAAAAAGTAGTTAAATGGTTGGACGAAACGTTCGACGGGGGTTTTCGGCAGAATAATCAGCCTGCGGGATTCAGCCATGGATTCCTTCCTGTATCTGGCACAAGTTAACAATTACGTGCAGATAACGGTTTCAACCAGGCAAAAAAAAGGGTTGAAATCCATTGTCAGCCACATTCCATTACCTCACGACAGGAATGGTTTGCCATCTGACGGGATTTCAACCCGGCGGAGAGATGGGGGCGGGGCTTACCCGTTTATTTATTTTTTAGCCATGTCTGCTTCGAGCTCTTTCATGAGCCGGCGCAGAAGGGCTTCTTTGCTTTTCAGATAATCACGGAATTCCATGCGGTCTGTGTGGGAAATTTCCATCCGCAGATCATTGAAATAGCTTTCAAAAATGTCGTGCAGCAGTTCGACTTCCTGTTCGTTTAATTGAATGGTAACCATATCTTCCTCCCTGTTGATTGCATATCTCCGGTATATGGTTACCGGATCCGGGGTTGAAGTTACAATCCGACCCGGAAGTGATGCAAGGGGTTCCACCTGTCGGTGGATTAGATATCCGTTAAATCGGAGATCAGGGGTGAAGAAAATCGGGATTGCCGGTCAGTTGCGATACCGCATGCGGAAGCAGGGGAAGCAACCACTGAACGCAGTCGGCTGCACCGGCCGGACTCCCTGGCAGATTGATAATCAGTGACTTTCCGCGGGTCACAGCCACTCCCCGGGAGAGAATGGCGTGAGGGGTTTTCTCCTCGGATTTCCGGCGAAGGAATTCAGAAATTCCCGGGACGATCCGGTCAGAAACTGACAGGGTTGCCTCGGGAGTTCGGTCGGTCTGGGCCAATCCGGTTCCTCCAGAAGTAAAAATCACATCGGCATGGTCGCACTGGCCGGCCAGGGCATTGCGGATCTGCTCGGTCTGATCGGGAATAATCAGCTCCCCCGTCAGGATAAACCGCGAAGATTCGGAAAAGAGAGGCCGCAGAATCGGCAGCGTTTTATCGGGACGGATCCCCGAAAAGGCCCGATCGGAAACAATGATCAGAGCCACCCGGATCGGGGTTGTGGTCATGGCTGTTCTCCTGTGAAGTCCATGGTTCCCGACCGTCCGCCCTCTTTTCTGAGGATGCGGATCGAATGAATGGTCATCCGGTGTGTGATGGCCTTGCACATATCAAAAACCGTCAGAAGCGCAACAGACACGGCGGTGAGCGCTTCCATCTCAACTCCGGTTTTACCAGTGGTGATGGCTGTGGCAGTCACCGTCAGCTGACGTGTTTCATCGGAAAACCGGAAGTCGAGACTGACCGAGGAAAGAGGCAGCGGATGACACAAAGGAATCAGACCGGAGGTGCTTTTGGCTCCCTGAATTCCGGCAATGGTGGCCGTGGTCAGCAGGTCTCCTTTGGCCAGGTGCTGATCACGGGCCGCGGTGTATGCTTCTTCCAGATCAATGGTTCCGGTTGCCCGAGCCAGCCGATGGGTATCGGGCTTCCCGCTCACATCGACCATGTGAAGCCGGTTTTGTTCATTCAGATGAGAAAAGCCCGCCATTTAACCTCCGATTGCTACCATGGGGCGGCCAGGATTTTGTGCAATCATGTGCATGCCTCCGTGTGCGGCTTTTTTTTCTTTTATTTTCCGTGAAATGAGATTCAGAATGTCATGCCGTGTTGCACCTGCTCTTAGAGGAGTCCGCAGATCGATTTCGCTGTTTTCAAAGAGGCAGGATTTAAACATTCCTTCTGCAGTCAGACGGATACGGGAACAGGTTGCACAGAAATGGTCGGTCATGCTGGAGATGATTCCGATTCTGAGTCCGGATTCCGGAAGGATAAACTGGTCGGCTGTTCCGGTTCCGGCATCCGAGTATCCAACCGGCTGAATGGGTTCCAGTTGTGAAATCCGCTGAAGGATCTCCGACTTTGAAACCAGCAGGTCCCCCGTCCATTCATTGCCCGAAAAAGGCATCCATTCAATGAATCTGAGTTCGGCACGTCTTTTTGTGAAGTAGGAAACCATGTCCGGAATCTCATGGTCGTTCACTCCCCTGAGGACCACCATGTTGACTTTTACTTCGAGTTCCTTCAGGCTGAGAGCACGATCAATCACGGAGAGAACGTTTTCCAGACCCTCCCGCCGGGTGATGGTTCTGAACACTGCCGGTGACAGGGCATCCAGAGAAAGATTCAACTGACTGAGTCCGTTTTCCACCAATTGATCCAGAACGGGGCCGAGCAGGAGTCCGTTTGAAGTCATGGCCAATGTTCTGATTCCGGGGATGGCCTTCAACTGACCCAGCAGGTCTGGCAGGCCTTTTCTGACAGTGGGCTCCCCGCCGGTGAGTCTGATTTTTGACACTCCGGCTTCGGCAAGCCACCCGACCAGCTGCGTGATTTCCTCGAAGGTAAGCAGGTCCGATTTGGGAACGAGGGGAACCCCATCGGCTGGCATGCAATACCGGCATCGCAGGTTACAACGATCGGTCACCGAAATCCGCAGATAATGGTGAAATCTTCCGAACGTATCCGCCAGCGGATGAGAGGGGGTCAGAGGACTCATTCGTTCTGCCAGCCCCCGATCGGATCGACAGGACGGGCACCATCGATGGGATTGACAAGCATCAGGTGCTGATGTGAAGAGGTGATGGTTCCGATCACGGTCAGATCTTCGCAGGACTCAATCCTGTCAGCCGCTGATGGAGGGAAGGTCATGATCAGGCCGGGATCGTCTCCGCCATACAGGACATACTGAAGATCATCATCACCAAGTCTGGTAGCCAGATCGCGGATCTGTTCATGAGAAGGCAGGAGGTTTTCTTCCAGATCAGCCCCCAACCCCGAGGCAGAAATCAGCTGATAAAGTCCCCCGGCCAATCCCTCGGTAAGACCAGCCATAGCCGTGGGTTTCAATTGATTGGCAGACATCCAGCTGGTGGTGGAAACAGGCGGACGAGGAGTCAGGTAACTTTCTATCAGCCAGGATTCATTCTGAAAAGAAGGACTATATCCTTCCGGCTGCGACAGATAAATGGCCTTCTCCCTCAGCAGCACCTTCAGTCCCGAAAAACTGCGACCCGGGTATCCGGTCACTGCAATCAGATCACCTGCAGCACATCCCCCTTTTCTGATCAGCTGGTCTGGCGAAACCCTACCGCCCGCCGTGTAACCGATCACCAGATTGGCCGATGTCGGACTCAGGTTCACCCCGGCCACGGACAGCCTGAATTCACGGCAGGCTGCCCGAACCCCCGAAAAAAAATCCTCGAGCAATTCGAGCGAGATTTTCCGCGGGAGGGCCAGATTCAGTGTGATCCACTCACCCTGTCCGTTCATTGCCAGCAGCGAACCCAGGCCCCGTGAAACTGATTTAAAACCCAGATGGGCCATGGACTGGTAGGTCAGATCGGCATGAATTCCTTCAATCATCAGTCCCGAGGCGGTGATCACGTGATCACCTTCAGGAATCCGGATGACCGCAGCCTCCTCGGAAAGGGACACCACAAGGATGGAAGGGTCTGCAGGCACCCAGGACTGAATTTTGCGGGTAAGGGCCCCACCATCCTGCAGTGAAATCGGAGTAAAGCTCATAAAAAAGTCGGATTATAGTTAATTGGTCACCACACCCAGCAACACCGGCCGGGATGCTCCGGTGACCTCGGGCTGATTGGCCGGCATGGAATTGATTCTCATCCAACCGAGAATGGCAAAGGCAATGGCCTCTTTCCAATCGGCCGGAACACCCGCCGAATCGGTAGGATCGGGGTACAGATTATTGGGCAGTAACCGGATCAGTCTTCTCATCAGAAACGGATTGCGGCTTCCCCCGCCCGAAACAAACAGACAGGTGGGTTCCTCGGGTGCGAACAACCGGACCGAATCGGCAATGGACCTTGCCGTCAACTCGGCCGCGGTGGCCAGATAATCGGCGGGAAGGGTTTTCATCGGAAAGTGATCCATCCACTCCTCAATCCAGTCATCGCTGAACAGTTCCCGGCCGGTCGATTTCGGGGGCGGACTGGAAAAAAATGGGTGAGCCAGCGCCATGTCGAGCGGACCGTGATGAACCTTTCCGATGGAGGCAATATCTCCGCCGGCATCATAAGGTCTGTCCATGAATTTGCGTGCCAGATAGTCCATCACCATGTTCCCGGGTCCGCAATCGAAACCGGTAACCGATCCATCCCTGCGCAGGAAAGTAAGATTGGCAATCCCCCCGATATTCAGCACAGCACAGGGTTTGAACCGGCTGAAAAGCAGACGGTCAACCGCCGGAACCAGCGGTGCACCCTGTCCTCCGGCTGCCATATCGGCCTGCCGGAATTGCCAGATGACCGGTATTCCCGATTCAAGCGCGAGCCGCTGGCCATTGAGTATCTGCCAGGTGCCGCGGTAAGGATGGTCTGCGTTGACTGGTGCCGGATCGTGATAGATGGTTTGTCCGTGGCAGGCCAGAAACTCGGGTTTGATTCCTGATTTTGACAAGTGGACCTGCAACGACTCCAGATAGGCATCGGTCAATGCTTCTTCGGTATGAAGAAAAACCGAGGCAGAAGCCGGTTGCCCCAGCGCCAGGGACCGGAGCCGTTCCTTCAGTTCGCCGGGAATCGGCCAGGATGAGGTCGAAAGAATATCAATGAATGAATCGGGGAAATCAGCCGGAATCCGGATTGTGGCCCAGTCAATGGCATCCAGGGAGGTGCCCGACATGGCACCGGCTATGGTCAGACTTTTCCGTTTATCCACCGGGCCGCTTCCAATGCGTGATAGGTTAAAATCAGATCGGCTCCTGCCCGCTTAAAGGCGGTGAGTGTTTCCATCACACAGGAGCGGTAATCGAGCCAGCCATTGGCGGCAGCGGCCCGGATCATGGCGTATTCACCCGATACATTATAAACCGCCACCGGCACTTCCGATTCTTCTGCCACCTGGCGAACCACATCCAGATAAGGCAGTCCGGGCTTGACCATCACCATGTCTGCCCCTTCAGCGATGTCGAGAAACACCTCGCGGAGGGCCTCCCGGCTGTTGGCAGGATCCATCTGGTAGGTTTTTTTGTCTCCTTTTTTCGGGGCACTGTCCAGTGCATCGCGGAACGGTCCGTAAAAGGCAGACGCATACTTGGCTGAATAACTGAGAATGCCGACACCAGTAAAGCCTTCCGCATCGAGTGACCGGCGGATGTATTCCACCCGTCCATCCATCATATCGGAGGGAGCAATGATATCGGCCCCGGCCCTGGCCTGTGCCACTGACATCCGGGCCAGGATTTCAAGCGTTTCATCGTTCAGAATTTCCCCGCTGTCGGCAACCAACCCATCATGTCCATCAGAACTGTACGGATCCATTGCCACATCGGTGATGATGACCATGTCGGGAATTTCACGCTTCAGCAACCGGATGGTGCTCAGGTACAAACCATCCGGATTGGTGCTTTCTGTGGCTGTTTTATCCTTCTTCTCCTCCTCGATGGCAGGGAACAACACCACCGCAGGAACGCCCAGTGACCTTAGTTCACGTGCGGTCTCCACCACAAGGTCAGGTGACAGCCGGTCGATACCCGGCATAGAACGAACGGGTTCCCGGCGGTTGGTCCCGCCGATGACGAACAAGGGCATGATCAGATCGGAACAGGTGAGGGTGGTTTCCCGCACCAGGGAACGGATTCCGGCCGATGCACGGTTACGTCTTGGGCGGATCAGCATAAAGTCAGTCCGGTTATTTTCATGGTTACAAAAGTAGGGGTTTAATCGGTCAGATGAGTAACTCCACTGTCAATTCGGAGTAACCGGGCCCCTGTTTTCGTCGTAACAATGATCCGTTTATTGGAGATCGGGCTATTTAGTCGGTACCTTCGCAACAATTTTTAAAAAAGGTGTCTCATGAAATCTATTATCTTATCGCTCTTTACCCTTCTGGTATTCACCACCGGCTCTGCCCAGCAATTTACAGTCGGACTGAACGGAATGGCCGGCAATCCACAAGGTGAATTCGAAAAAGCCACCGGAAACAAACTCATGTGGGGTGGATCCATTGAAGGATTTGCAGGCCTGGGATGGGCCAATGCCGGATTAAACATCGGATATCTCTATCGGGGCGGGGAATCGTTTCAGCGTTCACTCGGCGGCCCTCAGGGCGTTCCCGTTAACGCAGATGTTGATATTACCAATCAGGCCCTGCTGATCCATCTGGTCGGCCGTCTCCAGTATCCGGAAGGAATGTTCCGTCCATACGTGGAAGGATTTATCGGTGGAACTTTCTTCAGCACTGTCACTTCGGTAAAAGACAGGAACAAGGATGAAGAGATCATCAGTGATACGAATCAGGATGACCTGACCTTCAGCTCAGGCTACGGTGCCGGAATTCTGTTTCAGGTCTGGAAGGATGAGGGTAATTCCATGCAATTGCCCAAACCAGGCGCCATTTTTGTTGACCTGAAAGTGAAGAATACCTTTGGCAATTCAGCCGAGTACCTGAATAAAGCCTCAGATATTTATTTCGACAACAACACCTCGAGCTGGACCACTAAAAACACGCAATCAGAAACCGATTTCATCTCCTGGCATATCGGGGTCTCGGTTATTTTCTGATCTTTCACTTCCTCTAAACCTCCGGGCCGGTTGCCGGTCCGGAAGGTTTCAACTCAGACACCCTTCCCATGTTTCTTCTTTTCCTGCTTTCATCATTCAGCTTTCAACCCGATACCACTCACCTGGCGGCAGCCACCGCACTCTGCCAATCAGCCATCATTGTGGACGGGCATATCGACACACCAAGTCTGATTGAATCCAACCGTGAAACCGATATGATCACCGGTCGGAATTGTTCCGATTTTTCCATTCCGCTTGCCCGGAAAGGGGGGCTGGATGCACCATTCATGTCGATTTACACGCCATCCGGACTTCAGAAAACCCCTGGAGCCAGTTTCCAACATGCCAATTTGCTGATCCGTCTGGTGGATAGTGTCATCACCCGGAACCCGGGGGTGGTTGCGAAAGCCTTATCTCCGGCCGATATCCGTTCAAACACAGCCAACGGACTGATATCACTTCCGCTTGGTATGGAGAATGGCTCTCCGATTGAAGGAAATCCTGAAAACGTGGAGTATTTCTATAAAAAGGGAGTCCGGTACATTACCCTGACTCATGCAACCCATAACCAGATCGGTGGTTCATCATACGACACTTCCCCGACAGGCCGGGACCTGACGGAATTCGGACGGACGGTTATTTCGGAAATGAACCGGTTGGGAATTCTCGTCGATCTGGCTCATGTCACCGATTCCACCTTTTATCAGGCCCTTCGGGAAACAAAGGCCCCACCTGTCATTTCACATTCATCCTGCCGTCATTTCACTCCGGGTTTTGAACGCAATGTGAGTGATGACATGCTCAAGGCGCTGGCCCGGAAGGATGGCATTATCATGATCAATTTCGGAACGTATTTTCTGACCAGGGCCGGAAATTCCTACGGAGACCGCCGCAGGGAACACCTCGACCGTTTTATAAAAGAAAATGCGATCACCAAACGCGATGATCCGGCCGTGAAAGCAGAACGGACACGATGGGAAAAGGAAAATCCATACCCGAGAGCCACCATTTCAGATGTGGCCGACCACATTGATCATGCGGTCAGGCTGGCTGGAATCGATCACGTTGGCCTGGGATCTGACTATGACGGTGTGGGACCAACCCTTCCGGCCGGCCTGGAAACGGCTGCGACTTACCCCAATCTGGTAGCCGAACTCATGCGGCGCGGGTATTCAGAAACAGACATCCGGAAAATTCTCGGAGAGAACTTTCTTCGGGTGTGGGAAACAGCCCTTTCGGTGGTTACCCCCTGAGTTCGGCAAGATTCAGCTGTAACGCCTTGATCCGGGCATAGATGGTCACACGGCTGACACCCAATTTCTCGGCAGTCTGACTGATGTTGCAATTGGTCCTGCGAAGTGTGGTGACCAGCAGTTCATCTTCCGAAACTACCGGGGTGGATTTCTGGGTCACACCTTCCATCTGAACCGCCTCATTCCATTCCGGTTTATCGGCCTGCAGTATCAGCAACCGCATCAGCTGATTTTCAAGTTCCCTCACATTTCCGGGCCAGTGATACCCGGCTAAACTGTCCAGAAAATTCTTCCCCGGCTGCGGGACTTTCACACCCAACTGTCCGGCCAGTTTGCCAAGCAGAACGCCTGTGAGAACGGGAATATCCTCCGGCCGGTTTCTGAGGGGCGGGGTTACCAGCGGGAACACTGCCAGGCGGAAGAACAAATCTTCTCTGAAGGTCCCTTCCACAAGCTTTTTCTTGAGATCCTGGCAAGTGGCAGCAATGACCCGAACATTGATCGGAATGGTTTGAACCCCGCCGACCCGCTCAATCTGACGCTCCTGTAAAACACGCAGTAATTTAGCCTGAAGCGAAAAGGGGAGGTCCCCGATTTCATCGAGAAAGATGGTGCCGCCATCGGCCAGTTCAAACCGGCCGATCCTGCGGTCAGCCGCACCGGTAAAGGCCCCTTTTTCATGACCGAAAAACTCGCTTTCAATCAAATTCTCATTTAAAGCGGCGCAGTTCACGGCTACAAACGGACCACTGGCACGACCACTGGCTGCATGAATGGCCCGGGCTACCAATTCTTTTCCTGTCCCGCTTTCACCCTGTATCAGAACCGAAACATCAACGGGGGCGACTCTGGCAATCAGGTCCTTTAGTGTGGTCATGGCAGGTGAATCACCCACCAGCTGGCCAGCCACCTTTTTGCCCGTACCGGTCCGGACAGGACGGGCCGGTGCCTGCTGACTGGAAACGGCCGATGCTTTTTCAAGAATCTGAAGCAACTGATTGGGATCAACGGGTTTCACGATAAAATCGAAGGCCCCGAGCTTCATGGCTTCCACTGCGACTTCCACGGTGGAAAAAGCCGTCATCATGATCATGACCGGAGCATCTTTACGGGTGCTGAGTTCTCTGATAATTTCCATGCCGGAAACATACGGCATTTTCAGATCGGTCAGGAGCAGATCATACGGATTGGAAGCGAGTTTTCGCAGAGCCTCATCTCCGTTTTCGGCTGTATCGACCTGATAGCCGGCCTTGGTCAGCAGATCAGATAAAAGCAACCGCAGATTTTTCTCATCATCAGCCAACAACAGACGCATACGTGTCTGGTTTTCTGTTTTCACAGGCGCGCCCTTTCAGAAAGCGAAATAATCCATTTTGTAACATGACCGTCATCCAACCGGATGGTCATTCCCATGGCTTCCAGATACCGACGGCATTGGGCCAGTCCGAGGCCCGTGCCGGTTGATTTGGACGTGACAAAGGGTTCGAACAACCTGGCCCGCTGACCGGGTGGAATCCCGGGACCGGAATCAGAGACGATCAGGTTCTCTCCTTCCGAATGGATTTCCATCCGGACACCGGGACCACCGGCTTCCAGTGCATTGTTCAGCAGGTTCTGCAGGGATTGGAGAAGCAGGGATCCATCCGCCCGGATGATCAGATCGGAGGGAACCGAGATTTCCAGTTGCGGATACAACGGTTCAAGCTTTGTCAGCAGGTCACGCAAAGCAACCGGATGCAGATCAGCCCGGACCGGCCGTCCGAATTGCATCAGAGATTCGACCAGGCGGTTCAGCCGGTCGGTTTCCTCGCGGATAATCGGAAGGTAACGTTCCTGGTTATCCATATTGAGAGTGGTGACAGCCAGATGAATACTTGAAAGCGGATTCCGGATTTCATGGGCCAGGGTGAGGGCCAGCTCGCCCAGTTTTGCCAACCGTTGCTGCCGGGCGGCCTTTTCCAACAGATCCAATTGCTGAATCCAGGGAATCAGACGGGCGGTAGCCTGCTGAAGCACTGTTTCATTCACCGGCAGTCTGGACCGTCGCTGCATTGGTTTTTCCACCACCACATACCACGTATCAGTCTCATATTCCACCACCTGCACCCACCAGACCGGAACCGAACCGGTCAGATCTGCAGGAAAGACCGGCGGTGTGCCGGCAGACCAGACCAGGTGATTCCATTGCAGGGAAGAACCAGATACAGGCAGATACCGGAATTCACCTGCCTGATTCCGGTAGCCAATCACCAGAACCGATAATCCGGCATGTTTGGAAACCAGTTCGCGATACAGGGACATAACCGGCTCGAACGCAGGAACCGTGATCAGTTGGCGGTCCAGTGCATTCATGGCCAACTGCTGCCGCCAGGCTTCCTTGAACAACCACCTGGTGATTTCATCATGAATTTCCATGGCATACACCTGCCGGGTGATCGCTGTGTTCATCCAGATAACGGGAACAAGTACAAACCACCACCAGCCCTCAGGCTCGGGAATCAGGGCCAGTCCGGTCATCAGCAACAGATGAAAAACAACCCAGAGCAGCATCACCCTCCGGACCGGAGTTTTTCCCCGGGTGCTGAACAGGCGAAAGCGGAACATGGCCCAGACAATTATAAGCGAGGTCAGAACCACCGCCAGATTCCCGGCTTCCCACCAAGCGGGACCCGGAACAATCAGATCGGAAGAACCACCGACCAGACCAATCAGACCAGCCACCATTAACCAGCGGTACATCTGGCGGTCCCGAGAATCGGTCAGCAACCGGTATTCTCTGATAAAAACCCACAACGATGAACCGATCATCAGGTACAGGCATCCCATGAGAACCAGGGTGAAACCACCAAACTGCGGAGAACCTGGATCCACCATCCCGGGTAAAAGAGCATAGACCGTCAATCCGGCCGATAAACCCGCAAACAGTCCGGTAATCCAGAGTGGCTTCGGTGATTGAATCACCCGGACCGTAAACAGCCAGGATGCGGTACCAATCCATGGGATGCTTTGAAACATGACAATCCGGAAGGCCGGATGCCAACCCAGGGTATCGCCGAGTAAACCCAGATTCCAGATAGCCAGAATGGCCGAAAGAAAGGCAAACCGGCGGTTCAAATCCTTCCCCGGACTCATGAGCAGGATCAGAACGGCCAGATAGCCATTTATGGCGATGGCTGCCACCGACCAGACCGGACTGGTTTGTTCAATAAGTGGCTGAAGTGTTTCGTTCATACGGGTTGTGAAAGTAAACGGTTCTTTATCAGATTGCCAACCAGTTTATTTGCTCAATGACGGCTGGGGTTGTTCCATCCGGAAATCATCGAAATATACTGTTCCCGGCTCCAGAACAGACAGTTCAAACCGATAAGTCGTAAATGGCTCCGGAATGGAATCGGTTACGGTGTATCGGGCCCACTGATTGCTGCTCCCTTTCTGCCGGATTTTTTCTGTCACGCGTCCTTCGTGTGCAGATACGGCGCCCGACCTGATCGATACCACGCCGGTTTGCTTCATCCAGAAAGAAACGGTAATCATTTCACCCGGGGTCACAGGAAGCTCTGTTGCAAGACCAGGTGACAACCGGCCACCCAGCGACCGGCAGTGATCGACATCGAACCGGATTGACTGACGGCCTTCCCTTTTTTCGATGGTATCGGGTCGCAGTGAAAACTCTGCATCGGGAACCGTTTTGGGAGAATACACCTGCCAGTTTACCGGCAAACCATCCTGAAACACTTCAAAACCACCATTTAAACCGGCAGTCAGGTCCTGACGGGTTTCACTCATGGGAGCACAGGCAATCAGGTGGAAGAAGGACAAGATCAATAATACCAGTGCCAGCAGACCAGAAGGCGAAATGGAAAATTCATTACGGATGTTCATAAATTGGCCTTTCATCATTTCTGGTTCTCACTCAGCGGAACGTGATCATCAGAGCGAAGTATGGCAGTTTAACAATATCCGGTCCATTTTCTATAAACTCGGAATACGGTTTCACCGGCTGACCGCCAACCGGTACACTCATCACCGCAAATTCATATTTATCATCAAATAACACACCCGCCTTCAGCGTCAAACCCGAGTGACCGGCAATGAGCACATCGTAAAATCCGCCAACCCCGAAACGGCCGGCAAGTCCCTCACCATAATTGATGGTACCGGTCAGTTCCATCATGGGCAGGGGAATAAACCCGTTCAGACCAATCACCCCGACGTTCAATCCGGGTTTCATTCCGAGGATCGGTTTCATTTCGGTAAACACATACTCATAGTGCAGATCACTCAGCACCATTTTAAAATCGGCATCGGCAACCGGCAGTGAAGACACAGCAAGACCAGCACCCCAGACCCAGCGGGATTTTTTGAGCAGAAGGGTTTCAGATGGGGTGGGTTCCTGTGCAAACAGGGTGGATGTTGCAAGAATCAGCGATAGGCTGAGTAACGTTTTCATGATCGTCTCCTTTGTTTATTGACAGACGATCAACTGTAATGAAAACGGTGTGCCAAACGGCAGAAATGGACCAGAAGCAGGAAAAACGAAGGGTCGGCCTGTTCGTGGTTTACAAGCCTGTAAAGCCGCGCTTTACACCGGGACGTGAAGCTTTACATGCCGTAAACCGAATCGTACCAGTTAACAAATACCTTCAATCCGGCCTGAAGCTGGGTTTTCGGGTCATATCCCAACAGGGATTTGGCACGGGAAATATCAGCAAAGGTGATGTTCACATCGCCGGGTTGCATGGGTTTCCGGTCGAGGACGGGCGTGGTCCCGGTTGCCAGGGCCAGGTGGTGTATCAGGTCAGAAAGCGAAACAGGGGTATGATTTCCCAGATTGATGATTTCATACACCGACTGGTGATCGGTTACGTAGCGGATGGCGCGGGAAATGCCATCCACCGTGTCGGCCACAAAGGTGTAATCCCTTGCCGTGCTGCCATCGCCAAAAACCGGAATGGGCCGACCCGTCCGGATCAGGTGGGTGAATTTGTGAATGGCCAGATCGGGGCGCTGACGGGGACCGTAGACGGTAAAGAACCGCAGGTTGATCATATCGATCCCATACAGATGATGGTAGGTATAATTAAGCAATTCGCACGCCTTTTTTGTAAAAGCATATGGCGAAATCGGATTGCTCACATCCATGTCTTCATGGTATGGTGTCTCTGGTGTGTTTCCATAAACTGAAGAAGAGGAAGCAAAAACCAGTTTATTCCGTTTGCCATCACGCATCCGGTTCAGCAGATTCTGGGTTGCTGTTATATTGGCATCGATATAGCCAAGCGGATCCTGAATCGATGGTCGAACACCCGCCTTCCCGGCCAGATGCACCACCACATCCACTTCATCAACCGGTAACCGGTTCACCATACCGGGATCGGCCAGATTGATTTCGAAAAACTGAAAGCGCGGATTCTGGTGGAATCCCGCCATGTTTCGTTCTTTGATGGTGCGGGGGTAGAACGGATCGAAATTATCAACCCCAACCACATCATGACCATCTGCCAGCAACTTTTCGGTCAGGTGAGAACCAATAAAACCGGCACAGCCGGTAACCAGAATGGTGCTCATTCAGCCACCGCCGGGGAAGTCATGCCAAACCGGTCAAACAGGAACGTGTAAATATCAGCCGTTTCATCGATCACCTTCGAAGTGGGTTTCCCGGCGCCATGTCCTGCCCGGGTTTCCACCCGGATGAGGATCGGATTTTTTCCTTTGTAGGTGTGCTGCAGGGTTGCTGCAAATTTTTTTGCATGGGCCGGAACCACCCGGTCATCGGTATCGGCAGTGGTTATCAGGGTTGCTGGATAGTTCACATCGGGTCTGATGTTGTGCAATGGCGAGTACGCCATCATGAAATCAAACTCCTCTTTGGAATTTTCTGCATTGCCATATTCCGGAATCCAGTAATGACCCACCGACAAGCGATGGTAGCGCAACATGTCAATCACCGGCACCTGGCAAACCACCGCCCCATACAGATCCGGGCGCTGGGTCATGGCTGCTGCAACCAGCAGGCCGCCATTGCTTCCTCCGTTGATTGCCAGAAGGGAAGGTGAGGTATATTTCTCTGCAATCAGATACTCTGCAGCGGCATGAAGGTCATCAAAAACATTCTGTTTTTTCCCGAGCATGCCCGCCTGATGCCAATCTTCGCCATACTCACCACCGCCACGAAGATTGGCCAGCGCATACACACCCCCGGCTTCAAGCCAGACCAGCCGTCCGATGGAAAAGGAGGGAGTCAGGCTGACGTTAAATCCGCCATAGCCGTACAGCAGCACCGGATTCTGACCATTCAGATCGAGTCCCTTTTTGTAAACGATGAACATGGGGATTTTAGTGCCATCCTTCGATGGGTAAAACACCTGTTTGGTTTCATAAGCCGCCAGGTCGAACCGGATATCCGGCTGACGGAACACGGTCATGGCTCCGGCGATAAAATCGTACCGGAAGATGGTGGATGGATACGTGAATGACGTCAGGGTAATAAACATTTCCCGATCGGTTGATCGAGAGGCACTCAGGCTGATGGTTCCGGGAACCGGAAGTCCGATCTCACCGATACCGGTTCCCTCGGTTGAGAAAACCCGGATCTGATGACGGGCATCCTTCATGTAAGTGGCGATAAACTGGTTATTCACCACAGTGATGTTATCGAGCACCTCGGTTTGTTCGGGGATTATCGTTTTCCACTGGGACGGATCGGGTTTGGTCAGATCAATGGCGACCAGCCGGTACCGGGGTGCATCCAGATTGGTCATCACATATAAAAGAGTGCCCGAACTGTGAACCGGGGAATAGCTGGCATCTTTTTTATCGAGCAGTTTAATAAACGGTTTGTTGTTTCTGAGGTCGCGGATGTACAGACGGTTGCGGGGATCGGTTCCTTCCCAGACGTACAGAATCAGATAATTTCCATCTTCGGTGATGATGGGACTGAACCCGCGGGTTTTAAACTCGGGTTGTTCAAAGACCAGCTGATCTTCAGACTGGGGTGTTCCGAGTTTATGGAAATACACCCGGCTGTACATGTTTTCATCTTCTTTGGCAACTGTGCCGGGTTCGGGATACCGGTTATAAAAAAATCCGGAATTATCGGGAAGCCAGGCAATGGAGGTGAACTTACACCATTTAATCACATCCTCAAGATCTTCTCCGGTGGCTACCCGCCGGATCTTCACTTCCTGACGGTCACTTCCACCCGATGATAATCCATAAGCCAGATAGGCGCCGCCTTCAGACAATGAGGTAAGGGAAAGCGAAACCGTTCCATCTTCACTCAGTTTATTCGGATCGAGCAGAACCTGAGGCTCACCACCGGGTCCGTTCTGCCAGTACAGAACCGACTGATTCTGAAGTCCGTCATTTTTGAAAAAGAAATACCGGCTTCCCTTTTTGGATGGGGCAGAAAATTTCGGGTAATTCCATAATCCGGTCAGGCGGGAATGAATGGACTCACGCTTTCCGCTGCCATCCAGAACGGATCGGGTGAGGACGTTCTGGGCATCGACCCAGGCCATGGTGGATGAATCGGCCGGATTTTCCATCCACCGGTAGGGATCGGCGACGATGGTTCCGAAAAAGGTATCCTGCACAGCTCCGCGCTGAGCCTCCGGATAGGTGGGTGTCTGTGAACAACTACTCATAATCAGTGCGCTGACGAACAGTCCTAAGCGTGCGAAGGTTGACATAAGTTCCCCGTAAACTGTAACCGTATTTTAATTCACAGGCAAATATACTGCATTGAACAAACCAATACCCTTCCTTATCTTTTTTTCACCAGTCGGAAGGAACACATGGTCTCGTCGGATGCAGAATTAAATCACTGGTTACAGAAGGTGTGGGAGGCGTTGGAATTCGGGTCAAGTTTTTCCCGGCATCCCTTCCATTTCCCGGTTCTGACCACCTTTAACGGCAGGCAACCGGTTGGTCGCACCGTTGTCCTGAGGGAATCGTCACAAGCCAGCCGTCAGCTTGGAATTTATACCGACATCCGGTCGGTCAAGGTGAATCAGATCAGGAAATTCCCCGATGTGGGTCTGGTATTCTGGGACATGCAGGAAGGCATTCAGGTTCGTGTACAGGGCACTGCCTCCCTCAGAGTTCCCACCAAATCCATCCGTACAATCTGGGAACAACTGAAGCCGGAAAGTAAACTGAATTACCGTACCCGGCTTTCACCGGGAACACCCGTCACCCATTATCAGGATGCCTATCAGGAAGTCATACCCGAGGCCATGGAAAATCTCGGAATTATCGATGTGCTTATCACCGAAATTGATTGGCTGAAACTGTCAGTGGATGGCCACCTCCGTGCACAGTGGCTCTGGTCCGATTCCCGGTTTCAGGGGACCTGGGTCGTTCCCTGATCAGGAAATCAGGGCCAAAAGATCTTTCAGAGCATGATTGCCACCAGTGAGAATAATTCCCACTGGGCCCTCCTCCCTTTCCACTTTTCCGGTTAGCAGAGCCGCCAGTGGCACCACCGAGGATGGCTCGGCCAGTAAACGGAGTTCATTCACACAAAAGGACAATGCCTGCCTGATCTCGTCTTCCTCAATCAGAACTATCCGTCCGACTCCCTGACGGATGATGGGAAAATTCACATCCCCCAACTGGGACCGCAACCCATCGGCAATGGTATCGGGTGCCTGGACCGGAACCAACTGTCCGGTTTTCAGGGACTGGTAGGCATCGGCGGCGCGTGCCGGTTCGGCAGCCACCACCACCGTTTCCGACCCGGAAGCCTGAATTCCCAGAATCGTTCCCGCCAGTAATCCTCCTCCTCCCACAGGAACCAGTACTGTACGGATGGAGGGTTGACTGGTCAGCAATTCCAGAACCGCAGTCCCCTGCCCGGCAATGACCCCTGGATCGTTTGAGGGATGAATAAAGACCGCCCCGGTCGACTCCATTTCACCATGGCAGATTTCTTCCCGTTCAGCCACAGACGGACCGCTGAAAACCACACGGGCGCCAGCTTCACGGACGGCATTGATTTTCCGTTGAGGTGAAGCTTGCGGCATTACCACGGTGCACGGTAATCCACGGCTGGCCGCAGCCACCGCCAGGGCAGTACCATGATTGCCTGATGAATGGGTGATCACTCCACGGCTGGCTTCCTCCGGAGAAAGCGATAAAACGGCATTCAAGGCCCCCCTGATCTTAAAGGATCCGGATGGCTGAAACAATTCACATTTAATAAATACCGGAGAACCCAGCCGTCTGGTCAGGGAATCCGACCGGAGGACCGGCGTTGGATCGAGGAATGGCTTTAATCGTTCTGCGGCCTGCCGCACAAGGTCATGGGTCATGATCATACAATATTACTGGCCAGAATCTGGATGGGCAATCGGAGGGAAGCCATGCAAGGCGCAGGAAAGATAACCCGCTGATCAGTCAGTGGAGCTGAAAAGGATCCCGAAGGAGAGGATTGACAGGAAGGAAAAAACCGGGGCTTTCCGGTATCGGTCAGCCCCGTTGGAAGAACAGATTACCCAAGATAGGATTTCAGCGCTTTGCTTCGTGATGCATGGCGAAGCCGGCGGATGGCTTTTTCCTTGATCTGGCGGACGCGTTCCCTGGTGAGGCTGAACCGTTCACCGATTTCCTCAAGTGTCAGAGAATGTTCACGGTTTAATCCGAAATACAGACGGATCACTTCAGCTTCCCGTTCACTCAGGCTTCCGAGAGCCCGTTCAATTTCGATTTTCAGGGATTCCACTTCGAGTGATGAATCGGGAGCCGGCTGGTGGTCATTGGCAAGAACATCGAGCAGACGGTTGTCTTCACCCTGTGCAAAAGGTGCATCAACCGACAGGTGTCTTCCTGCAATTTTCAGGGTCTCGGCCACATCCGACTGGGTCATGTCGAGCTGTTCAGCAATCTCCTCGGCGTTGGGTTCCCGTTCGAATTCCTGCTCGAGGTTCGAGAAGGCCTTTCCGATTTTATTGAGAGCGCCTACCCGGTTCAGCGGCAGCCGGACAATCCGGGACTGCTCGGCAAGAGCCTGAAGAATGGACTGACGGATCCACCAGACTGCATAGGAAATAAATTTGAATCCGCGGGTCTCATCGAACCGCTTGGCGGCTTTAATCAGACCCAGGTTTCCTTCATTGATCAGGTCACCCAGAGAAAGACCCTGATTCTGATACTGCTTTGCAACCGATACCACGAAACGCAGATTGGCCTTGGTCAGTTTTTCAAGCGCGATCTGGTCGCCGTTTTTAATCCGGACCGCCAGATCAATTTCTTCATCTGGGGTCAGCAGCTCGACCCGACCGATTTCCTGAAGGTAACGGTCGAGAGAGGCGCTTTCGCGGTTGGTAATCTGTTTACTGATTTTTAACTGACGCATAGTCCCTTAATCCACTCTTTCACTCATATCCACACGTGTAACGATTCCGACGATGGAGGCATCGACGGGTGCCATGTCCACTTTCATGGGGATCACCGCTTCACTGCTGGTCACCACCAGAACACGTTCGCCGATGCTGGCACCAATGGTATCGACTGCAATCACCGGCTGTCCGTCCTTCTGACCTGAAAACGTCAGGGGTTGAATCAGCCGCATCTTGCTGCCGGTCAGATGGGAATCCTTTCGGGTTGCCCAGATGGATCCGATCACCTCAGCGTAAAACACTCAGGTCCACTCCGCATCCAGTTTGTCGATTATGGCCATGACCACCGCATCCACCGGTTTATTGCGGGTGATGTCAGTCTGGCGCGCCGAAGAACCCGAAGCGACCAGTACCATTTCACCCACTCCGGCCCCGACACTGTCGACCGCTATAACAAACTTATCCTGCAGTTGGTAATGCAGATCGGCCTGCCGTATTACCAGCAGTTTCATACCGGTCAGCCCGGGATCTTTCCGGGTCGCCCAAACGGTTCCGACAACCTTACCGATGATCATGCCGGTCGGCCGCGATCAGGCGAAAACTTCTTTTTCGTTACACTTGCAGACTTTGTGGAAACGCTCTCCGAATTTCACACCGCCGCTGCGATCATCTTTATATGCATTGATCAATTTGATCGGGGTGATTTCTGAGTTGCATACCGGGCAGATTTTCTTTTTGGAAGCTGCCTTTGCGGTCTTATCTGCAAACTGGTTCTTTGCCATGGTTGTATTCCTTCCGGATTTTCGTTCAGTTTAGTTTTTCAATCCCGACCGGTTTCCCCGATCAGGTGGTTTTAATATTGTTTCCGCCTTGTTCACGGGCCCGGTCCAGGGCCGCGCGCGCGCCGGTCATCATCGCTTCCAGTGATGGTTTTTCCCGTTTAAAACGCGAAATTCCCACACTGACGGTCAGAGCCAGCTCGGTACGGTCCAGACGAACCGGTGTACTGGCCAGACTTTCCCTGATTTTTCCGGAAATCAGGTGAGCCGAATTGGCTTCAGTATGAACCATCAGCGCCCCGAAGGTGGCAGGGCCCACACGGCCAAGCCAGTCGAAATTGCGCAGATTCAGATTCAGAATCCGCGCCAGCAAGCGGAGCGCTTCCTCTCCGATAAGTGGTCCGTGTTCCGATTCCAGTTCTTCAAACCGGTCGATTTCAAAAAGGACCAGACAGCAGTCATATCCGACCCGGGCTGCCCGTACCAGTTCGACCGATACCTGTTCGGTGAAAAATCCCAATCCGTACAAGCCGGTTGTTTCATCATAAATCCGCTGGTGATTCACCTGAGCGGTCAGTAACAGATTTTCAATGGCCAGACCCGTCATATAACCGGTCTGTTCAAGTGCCTGAACATGAGCATGGGTGAACCACCCTCTCACTTCATGTTCCAGTAACAGAGCTCCATAGCATTTCTGGTTCGAAAAAACCGGGACAGCCAGCAGGCTGTTGTTCATTGCAATGGCCTCGCCGGGATGAAACCGGTACCGGCCATCCAGGCTGGCTTCGGTGCTTTTCAGAACCACCGGGCGCAGCGATCGCATGACGCCACCAATGATGCTGTGATCAAGTGCAATGTCACTGCCCTCTTCAATCCAGGGCTGATCACCGCGACTGATCGATTTCTGAACCGATAAACGGCCTTCCTCATCAAAACAGACCACGGCCGCATAGGAGAACTCCATGAGTTCACCAATGAGTTCCGCCAATTGGCGGATAATGCCGGAAACTTCACGCTCACGACCCAGTTCTATCATATATAGACTGGTCTGCCGTGCTGCCTTTCCGGTAAATTCCAGATCATCTTTACCGGAATAGATATAGACCAGATGCGACACCAGATCGGCCAGCCGGTTAAAGACCGACAATTCTTCGCCGCCAAAACAGTCGGCCCGCAGGCTGTCTGCCCCGAACACCGCACAGACTTCCTCGCCGAAAAAGACCGGCACCCCTGCAAAAGACTGAATCTTTTCGGGAAAGGAATAATACCCTGCACACCGGGCGGCTTCTTCTGCCGTTAACCGGAACCGGATCACCGGTTTCCGGCCGTCTGCCACCATCTGAAGAAACTGACCTTCTATAAAAGGAAGGCGTTCCTCGGCCGAAAAAACACCCGAATCGGTAATGGACGACTCCAGGACAAACTGTTTCCGGTTGCGGTTCACCCAGAACAGAAAAACCGAATGAACATCAAGGGATTCCTTCACAATCCAAAGCACCTGCTCAAGGGCCTTGTTGATGTCGGAACCCGACTCTCTTCCGGTCTTAAACACCGGCGGCTTTATAGCCGCGCCCGGACCTTCACCCGGCCGGTAAGGCCTGGGTTGACTCACCCCTTCCGCAAAGCTCCCCGCATGGGGCTGCTCCTGATCCGGCATCCGGTCTGAGCCCGGATTCTGAAGCTTTTTGAAAAAGGACATCTGGTAAACCCGTTTTCAGTGGAAACAATTTTCCATCGTAACCTGCTAAATTAGAAGGGATTTGGCATAAAGTCAAAGCAAACCAATCGCCAAAGAGAGCATGAAACACCCCGAAAAACCACCTAACTCATTGAATGACAACCACTTAAGAATCATTTCCGGAACTGAAAAATTCTATTGACATAAAAAAATCATTCCCGTATCTTTGTGCTCCCTTTAAAAACGGGGTGTAGCGCAGCCTGGTTAGCGCGCCTGCCTTGGGAGCAGGAGGTCCCGAGTTCGAATCTCGGCACCCCGACCACTCGGTCCACACGTGGCCAGGGGTATTGCGTCGGAAATTTTTGTTATCTATCTTTGCAGTCCTTTGTGCCCGTAGCTCAACCGGATAGAGCATCAGCCTTCTAAGCTGAGGGTTACAGGTTCGACTCCTGTCGGGCATGCGAGCACACACCACGGTGGGCATAGCTCAATTGGTTAGAGCGCCAGATTGTGGCTCTGGAGGTTGTGGGTTCAATTCCCATTGCTCACCCCACTGATTGGATTTGACATAACGGCCTGTTCGACTAGGGGTTTAGGTCATCGCCCTTTCACGGCGGTAACACGGGTTCGAATCCCGTACAGGCTACAAAAAACGGCTGGTGAAAACTGGCCGTTTTTGTTTTATCCCTCAATACCTCAGTTCAATGACCAGTTCGGCCAGCCGGGATTCCTTGGCAGCACCTTTCGAATGATTCAGCAGGTCCACATCCAGAATCATTTTACTTCCCTTTTTAAAAGTCCAGGCCAGGCCGGTAATCATCCGGTTGCTTTCTTCGTTAACCAGGGTTCCCGACTTTTCCACATGATCATGACGACCGAAAACACTCAATCCGGTTTCCCACAGTTTCACATCGCCAAAAACAGAATAACCAATCATGGGAACTGCATCTTTCGGACGTCCGGTTTCCACAACCTCGCCGCCATAGGTTCCTTTCCCCGAGAACTGTTCAGCCGTCAGCGTTAACCAGGCCGACTCCCAGGAAAGAAACCCACTCAGATAATGCCAGTCCGGCGCTGACTCGGTATTCCCCCTGCCGCTCGCCCCATGAACCGACACCTGAAATCCGGGTACATAATCAGGAACCGGACGGAGACTTAAACGGCCCTGAACGGTCTTGTTGGCGTTTTCTTCCAGAGCATGATAGCCGCCTCCGTTAAAGATGCCGACCGAAAAACTTCCCCACCGGCCTGCGTTGGAAGACTGAACCGTCCTTTGATACTCTTCATCCATTTCGCCCCCGAGCATTGACATCAGTACAATGCCGTAATCGGCCGATCCCACCACATTTGCCCGTTCCATAAACATGGTGCCCTGAACCCGGTACCTGTTGATCGATTGTTCAAAGTCGATCCAGGGAGTGTGAACCATTCCAAACTCCAGGTAGGGTTTGTGAAAAAGCGCCATCGATTCCAGATTCATTTTCAGGTACAGATACTTTAACCTGACTTCCACATCGCCTTTACCGTCACCTTCCTTATCCACTGTGATATCGGTGGTGATTTTACCGGAAAAGGTGTCGTCTATTTTTTTCCGGATATCCACGTAACCACGTTTCAGCAGGAACTCATCTTTTGCCGACTGTTTGTCGGTCCCGGCCACATATCCCAGAAACCATTGCATGCTGATATCCAGCCCGGAAAGGGGGGTGGCTGGCGGTGGGGTCGCAACTGGCTGTGCAAGCAACCCGCTGGCGGAACTGATACAAATGAACAAAGCAATCCGGATCACCGGAATGGATCGTAAACGCATAGAGGAAATCCTGTCTTTAAATCTTGCAGCCAGTAAGGCCTGCCATTACACACACAATTGGCCGGATGGTCTGCAAAGATCGGGAAACCGGGCCGGGAAAAGTCAACCCGGAGGAAGAAGCCGGACGAGGGATGGGATCAGGCTGCGGTTTTTGCGGTACTCGGCAATCAGACGATCAAAGGTGGTTTCCGAAATAAACCGGATCAGCGGTTCACGAAGCGCTTTCCACTGATTATGAAGGGCACAGGGATTGGCCTCTGAGCAGAAGGCAAGTCCAAGCGCGCATCCATCCCAATGGTTGGCCGGATCGAACTGGAGTTTGATTTCAAGCAGGGTGATTTCATCGGGTTTCCGAAGAAAACGGTAACCACCCGATTTCCCGATAATGGATTCGAGCAGTCCCTGTTTGACGCACTGATTCAGCAATTTGAGGGTCAGGGCCCGGGGAAGTTTGGTTTGCTTCAGGATGGTTTCCACCGATACAAAGGTGGGGGCGGGCCAGGGATCACCGATTACCAGCAGGGCCCTGATGAGATATTCAGTCTTTTTGGAATAGAACATAGGCAAAAATGATAGGAAGCTAATTTCCCGATTTAAAATGGTATCTGAAAGGGTGTCAGATTAAAACATCATTACAGTAAACCGGGTTCGATTTGATAAGTTATTTAAAAAACCTGACTTTTGTGGTTATGTCTGTTTCACCCCTGCTCGACAAAACGGTTTCCACTCAGGAAAAAGATGCCGAAGCGGCCCTGAGGCCGAAATCGTTCGATGACTTTGTCGGTCAGCAAAAGATCATTGATAACCTGACGGTCTTTGTAACCGCCGCCCGCCGTCGCAGAGAAGCGCTCGATCACGTGCTGCTGTTCGGTCCGCCGGGATTGGGGAAAACCACCCTGTCGTACATCATCGCAAACGAAATGAACGCCCGGATCGTTTCAACATCGGGCCCCGTGCTGGATAAACCTTCCGACCTGGCAGGCCTGCTCACCAATCTCGAAGCCGGCGATGTGCTTTTTATTGATGAAATCCACCGTCTCAATCCGGTGGTCGAAGAGTATCTGTATTCGGCCATGGAAGATTTTCAGCTCGATATCATGATTGATGCAGGCCCCAATGCCCGCAGTGTGAAACTCGGATTACCCCGATTCACCCTGGTTGGAGCTACCACCCGGTCCGGTCTGCTCACTGCACCCCTTCGTGCCCGGTTTGGGATCAACTTCCGTCTGGATTACTACGATCATCAGCTTCTCTATAAGATCATCAACCGGTCAGCCGGACTGCTGGGCGTTCCGGTCGATCCGGATGGCGCCATGGAAATTGCAAGACGCTCCCGGGGAACCCCCCGTATCGCCAACCGTCTGCTTCGCCGCACCCGCGATTTCGCCGAAGTGAAGGGCAAAGGCCGCATTGACAAGCCCATTGCTGACATGGCCCTGAATGCCCTTGATGTGGATCATCTCGGACTCGATGAGATGGATAAACGGATTCTCGTCACCCTGAACGACAAATTCTCGGGCGGACCGGTCGGGATCAACTCTCTGGCCGTGGCAGTGGGCGAAGAGGCCGGCACCCTTGAAGAAGTGTATGAACCCTACCTGATTCAGGAAGGCTATCTGGTCCGCACCGCCCGCGGACGCGAAATCACCCGGCTGGCCCGTGAGCAGCTTGGACTGAAACCCCGACCCAAAGGGGGCGCCGATCTTTTTTCGGAGCCCGGTTGATCATCTGACTAAAAAACTCTATTATCTTAATTAACCTGACAAACACGAGGAGTAACTGTTCATGACACTCAAATCCATCCTGCTCACCACGGGTATTCTGGCAACCGGATACCTTATGATGGGCATCGACGGCTGCGGCGGTTCCAAGGAAATGACATCCGCCAAACTGTACATCCAGCAGAAACAACTGGATAAAGCGCTCAGTTCGGTCAATGCCGAGATTGCCAAAAATCCCACCAATGCCGAAGCCTATTATTACAAGGGTATCATTCTTTATGATATGAAGGAAACCGTGAAAATGGCCGCTGCCTTCCGCGAGGGACTGAAGGTCGGTTTCAAACCGGAACAAAAGAAGGATGCCGAAGCCCGTATTCAGAACGGTTGGGCCAACGAAATCAACAATGGAACCAAACTGGTTCAAACTGCCGAGGAAAATCCGGAAAACTACCTGAAGGCCATTGAAAAGTTTAAAATCGCAGCCGAGATTCAACCCGACTCAGCACTGACCTATCAGTACATTGCCATTGCTCAGTTCAATGCTAAATTGTACAACGAGGTTCCTGCATCGGTCCAGACGTACATTGGTAAAAAACATGAAGATGAGGCCATCCTCAATCTGGCTGTTCAGGCTTATAAGAATTTATCTGACTACAATTCAGCCATTGCATTTCTCGAGAAATATAAATCATCAAAATATGTAACCCAGAATTACCTGTACGAGACCATCGCTCAGACTTACATTGATGCAGGCCGTGCCGATGATGCCCTGAAGGCCTTTATGGATGCTTCGGACGCCAATCCGTCCAATGAGGTCATGAAGTACAACGTCGGGGTTCTGCTGCTGAATAAGGATTCCTATGAAGAATCGGTAAAATACTTCGAAGGGGCCCTTGCCATCCGTCCCGATTACAAAGAAGCCAGCTACAACCTGGGTGTTGCCTATCTGCGGTTAGGTAAAAAGCGTCAGGATGCCATTGAAGAAGCCTACAGCAAAGAAAAGGATCGTAAGAAAAAAGAAAAGATTGCTCAGGATAAGAGCCATCTCGACTATTTCAAAAAGGCTCTTCCTTATCTGGAAGCAGTCAAAGACTCGCGCACCGATGATGTGGTTTTCTGGACCGTTCTCGGGCAGGTGTATACGGCACTTGGCATGAATGACAAAGCCAAGGAAGCCTTCGACCGGTTTAAATGAGAAGCCCGACGGCTTCCCCCTGAGACCGTGATTGATAATAGAAAAAACCCGGTGACGAACCGGGTTTTTTCATTTAACTCAAATCTGTTCCTGCGCAGGGAAACGGTCGCATTTCCCGCCCCCATGAAGGCGGATTCCAAATAACCGCAGACACGGTCTGCATCAATCCCCTCTCATTTCCCGCTAACCCGGTGACTAGGTCGCGTCTACCCTTTCCGGGTATTGCGTTCGGTGATCAGCATCAGGATCAGTACCGTCATTCCCCCAATGGCTCCGGTCAGAAAGGCAATCTGATCACGACCATCGGTTCCGTAAATACTGTTGAGCGGCAGCAGCCATGGATACAGATAGCCATACTTCCAACTGGTGGCGAACAAGGCGACAAAGGTGCCGCCAATTCCCGTTCCGATGGGAACCGACAAGGATGTCCAGCGTAAACTGACCCAATTCTGAATACCAAGCACCAGGAGGGATGCTGACCAGATTTTGGCAGTCCGCACCAGCACCTCGGGCCAGGGAATAAGAGCGGGCATCTCAATCACCGGGTGAAAGTAACCGGTGATCCAGCCACCCAGCACCGTGAAAACGACCAGAAGAATGGTGCTTCCGGTCAGCAGAATCAGCGCAGAGAGTTGTTTGGCTGCAAGAATCATCCATGATGGGACCGGGTACGTTCCCGTCCGGAGCCATCCACCAGTGGTATGTTCATACTGATAAATCAAAGCCACCACGAGGGATGTAAACATCGGGAACATGAACAGGCTCCAGATGGACAGAATGTTGGAGAAAAACGTCAGCCAGAGGTCGGCATCAAATCCAAGCCCTTCCTTCAAATTCAGCCAGATGAGCGCCTGAAGCGACACTACAAACAGGGGGGCAATTCCGACCATCCAGAGAGCCAGATTCCGCCGCAGTTTAATCAGCTCGCAGGAGACCAGCGTAAGAAAATCAGACATGTTCAGGATCCTTCCTGATTAGTTCATGAAAAACCGATTCAAGATTTGGTTTATCGGCGACGACCTGATAAACCGACTGCCCGGCCGCGGTCAGCTCGCGCACCAGATGGGCCGCCATTTCCCGGCTTCCTTCGGGGATGATGAGCCTCGACTGATCGGAAAAACACGGGGTGATCTTACCAATCATCTCTGCGGCAGAGGAAGGATCGGATACCTCCAGAATCAAGCGGGAACGGCTGAGTGACTGCAGGTCAGCCATGGTGCCGTGAAAACGGATGGTTCCTTCGGAAATGATACCGGCATGGGTGATCACCAATTCCAGTTCGGAAAGGATATGACTTGAAATCAGCACCGTCATTCCTTTTTCTTCCACCAGTGATTTCAGTAAATCCCTGAATTCCAGAATCCCACCCGGATCGAGTCCGTTGATGGGTTCATCGAGAATCAGCAGGTCGGGTTCATGCAACAAAGCCAGGGCAATTCCCAGCCGCTGTTTCATTCCGAGTGAAAAGGCCTTCACCTTTTTATGTTTTGCCGCATGAATGCCCGTCAGACTGAGTACTTCATCAATCCGTGACACCGGGACCCGGTATACACGACGTGAAATTTCCAGGTTTTCAGCAGCGGTCAGATGCGGGTACAGGGAAGGCGTTTCAATCAGTGAGCCGGTTTTTGACAGCACTTCCTTCCGGTGATGGGCGAGATCGAGATTCCGGATCCGGATGGAACCGGTGTCAGGCTGAAGCAAACCCAGAATCAGTTTAAGCGTGGTGGTTTTTCCGGCTCCGTTCGGACCCGCAAATCCGAAGATGGATCCCTTGGGAACGTGCAAAGACACATCCCGCACCACGGGTGTCTGATCATAAAGAAAACGAACCTGATTTAGAGTGATCATGAAAATGAGTTCCTGTAGTTTTTCAGTGAATTCCGGTGCTGGGTGTCATCGTCCGGATGAAGAAAAGGCCATCCATCATTCCCGTCCATTTTCCGGTCATGACGGAGTATCCATAAGGGCGGGCTCGCAAGGGCTGATGCAGCCAGTGACCATCGGGAAGTGATGAAAAATCGAGCCACAGATGGCGGCCGGGTGATGCCATCAGGACCGACTCAAGTGAACCGGGTTGCGGAAAGGCGAGGTCCCAGAAAATCCGGTCGCGGATGGCGACTTTCCCATCACCTGCAGAGAACCCAAGACAATAGACCTTTTCACCATGCATCTGCCAGAGTAAATGTCCCATGGGAATCATGGCCGTATCGGGATCCTGGCGTCCCATCAGCAGATGCCGGTTTCTTGAAAGGTGGGAAGACGCTGCCCATACCATGATTTTCCTACCCTTCAGACCGGATTTTATCAGCCAGTTCAGGTTGTCCGCCATCTGCTGATCACGAAGGTTGAATATAGCAGGATCGGGTTTGTTAAAATCGGCAAGCCGGCTGAACCGGAAGAAGGTGAGAAAACTTTTCAGAACCTGGCGCTCCCAACGCAATGAATCGGCAGCGGTTAAGGTCAATACGTGCTGAGCCGAAACCTGAAAGCGGTCTGCCGCCTGATCGGATACCTTTTTTGCCGGACGTTTATGAATCAGCATGGAATCGACAACTGAGAGCACCGGCCGGGTAAGGGTGTCGGGCAGGGATTGGCTCCGGAAATACCGGTTCAGAACCAGATTAAGCGAATCGCGGCCGAAAGAGCCGGTGATTTGAAGATCCATGCCCGCCAACCGGATTGGATTTCCGGCTTGCCGGGCGGAATCGATGAGGGCAAATAATGGTTGGACCTGCCTGCTTCCGGTCCAGATATCGAAGACAGAATGGCTCATGGCATCCCAGGCCGGTATTCCGCCATTCATCGCCCGTTCAGCCAGTTCACAATCTGCCAATCCGCTCTCCATGACAAGGGCGGAAAAGCCCATTTCCCGATGAAGAAACCGGATTAACCGGATTTTCGCCTGAAAAGTGGCACCATCCCCGTGCGATTGTTCGCCGAGCAGAACAATGGATTTATCCTTCAGAATGTCCTTGACGGGCTGCAGATCGGAGAAATCATCATCAGTGGGATCGATGCTGCGGATGGGCGACAGGTAAGGAGTCAGTGAAGCAAGGCGTTCCTGGTCGGTAACAGGCACCTCGGGTGTGCAGGCGGTTAAAAGCAATAAAAAGAAAAGGAGAAGTACCCGCATCAGCATCCATCTATCAGGTGAAAGGACGGGCATACGGAATGTGGATGGCGGGGTTTCAGATTAGGGGGAATCGAGCCAATTCTCGTTCCGCCAGAAAAAGTTGTTTCGGTGGGGAGGTGAGAAGGGCGGATTTTTATTCTTGCACCCGTCACACAAGGAACCTGCAAATGTAGTTTGCACTGCAGGGATACTTTTTCATCTGAAAAGTTCACATCCGGCGGCTTTGATCGGGAACCTGCACGGCCGGCCGATTTTTTATTTGTTCGTAGCACTCCGGATCGGAAAACAATTGAACTCGTCCCGATCAATCGGGCTTCAGACAACAACATTGGTCTTAAAGGGTTCTTCGCTCACAATGGTGTCGGCTGGCCGGTGCCTGCAATTACATAAAAAAACCCGGCTCATCACCGGGTTTTAAATTTTTGGTTCTTAATCGGTACTTCGACTGAGCTCAATGACAAAGTCGAAGAGCTGAGAACAGGTGTTTTCCTTGTTACCGCAGATCCATGGGCACGTAATCGACCTGATTGGGTCCGGTGTAGATCTGGCGGGGACGACCGATTTTAAAATCGGGGGCTTCACCCATTTCCTTCCAGTGCGCGAGCCAGCCGGGCAGACGACCGATGGCAAACATCACCGTAAACATTTTCACCGGTATGCCCATGGCTTTCAGGATAATGCCCGAATAGAAGTCCACATTCGGGTACAGTTTTTTATCGATGAAGTACTGATCGCTCAGTGCGGCAGCTTCCAGTTCCTTGGCGATGTCGAGCAGCGGATCATCGATTCCGAGAGCATCGAGCACATCATCGGCAGCCTTCTTGATAATACGGGCCCGCGGATCGAAGTTCTTGTAGACCCGGTGACCGAATCCGAACAGACGGAATCCGGAATTTTTATCCTTGGCCTTTTCGACCCACGATTTCACGTTTCCGCCGTGTTCCTTAATCTCGATCAGCATATCGATCACTTCCTGATTGGCACCCCCGTGAAGCGGACCCCACAGGGCGCAGATGCCGGCAGAAACCGAGGCAAACAGATTGGCTTTCGAGCTACCCACCAGCCGGACGGTCGAGGTGGAGCAGTTCTGTTCATGATCGGCATGAAGAATCAGAATCAGGTCGAGTGCGCGAACCAGCGTTTCATCAATCCGGAACCGGCGGCTCGGGTGTGCAAACATCATGTTCAGGAAGTTGGCGCAATATTTCAGGTCATCCGACGGGTAGATATACGGTTCACCCACCGATTTCTTATAAGAATAGGCAGCAATTGTGCGCATCTTCGCCAGCAGCAACACGAACAGTTTATACTTTTCCTCTTCATTCAGATCAGGCTTCAGAGCCATGGGGTAGTAGCTCGACAGCGTATTCACCATGGAGGACAGGATGGCCATGGGGTGAGAAGTGGAAGGGTATCCATCGAAGAAGTGTTTCATATCCTCGTGGAGATAGGAATTTTCGGTCAGCGACCGGGACCATTTATTCAACTCTTCACGATTTGGCAACTTTCCGTAAATCAGCAGAAAAGCGGTCTCGACAAAGGTGGAATGTTCGGCCAGTTGTTCAATCGGTATTCCCCGGTAACGCAGAATGCCCTGTTCCCCATCGAGAAAGGTGATGGAGGATTGAGTGGCTCCTGTGTTCATGTAGCCATTATCCAGGGTGATATACCCGGTTTTGGCCCGAAGCTGGGTAATATCGATGGCCTTTTCGTTTTCCGTACCGGTGACCACCGGCAGATCAAAAGACTGACCCCCGAGCTGTAACGTTGCGTTTTCTGCCATGATAATCTTCCTTCCAGAGTCTGAAAACTGATTGGTGTTTCCCTAAGTTAAAAAGGAAGGAAGAGATTTGACGAATGATTGCACAATTCGGACAGGAAAAAATGCAGGGAAGCTTAGAAACGGGTAAAAAAAAAGTCGGGTTGCATTGCACAACCCGACTTTTGATCCCGAGTATAAGGTAGGCTTTTTAAGCGAGGTTTTTTTAGGTGTGAAGGCCGCCGCAGCAGCTAAGTAGCGACGACCATCGCAACAAAGATACAATGCCTGTGCCAGTTTTCAAGGAGTATCCGGTTAGATTTTCTTTAAGTATACAATCAGAAAGGCCAATCAACTCTCAGGCCCGGATTTTCATCGAAACGTCTCTGATGTTTAAATATTCTTAATAAATTTTTGTCTCCGAACCCGTCACCCGATTCAGGAACAATCGTAATGCCATTCCGGAACGTTATTACGAATTTTCCGAACGAGGGAAAGCGGTTACAACAAATTGATCAAGTGGGTTGACTCAATCACCTGCCTGACCTATTTTTGTAGTCCTTTTCAATATGCCCAGGTGGTGAAATTGGTAGACACGCTAGGTTCAGGGTCTAGTGCCGGTGACGGTGTAAGGGTTCGAATCCCTTCTTGGGCACAACACAAACACAAAAGAATGCACGGGAAGCCGTGCATTTTTTTTCGGGGTTAAATGACCGGAATACGAGATGTCCTTAAGTTTCTGAATGACTGGATTCCCGAGCAGATCGGGATGCCAGGTGACCGGATCGGCCTTCAGGTCGGCGATCCGGATCAACCGGTAACGGGAATCCTGCTCTGTCTGGATGTCACCGCACCGGTAATTGAGGAAGCCATCCGGACCCGTTCAAATCTGATTATCGCCCACCACCCCTTCCTGTTCAACCCGATTTCCCGACTCAACTCCACCTCCCCCCGCGCCACCATCATCCGGAATTGTCTGGTTCACCATCTGACCATTGTCGCCGCCCACACCAATCTCGATTTTATCTTCGGCGGGGTTTCGACTGTTCTGGCCGGGCAACTCGGACTCTCCGGAATCAGAATACTGGATCCCGGAAAGGGGCAGACCCGGAAACTGGAGGTTTACATTCCTGAAGGTGCTGTGGACCAGGTTCAGCGGGCCCTTTCAGAGGCAGGTGCAGGACGGATCGGTCACTATACAAACTGTGCCTTCCGGTCAGCGGGCACAGGAACCTTTCTCGGAGATGAGCACAGCAACCCAACCATCGGTACCGCCGGGGTACCCGAAACGGTTCAGGAAATCCGGCTTGAAATGGTTTATCCGGTCTGGAAAGAATCTGCTGTAACAGAAGCTCTGCGGCGGTCCCATCCCTATGAAACACCAGCTTATCAGATTCTGGCCACCGGTAATGATTCAACCGATACGGGTGCAGGAGCCATCGGCACGCTGCCCTCGCCGGTTACCCTGGCTGATTTTGCCCGGCAGATTAAGGACACCCTGCCATCGGCGGGATTAAGGTATGCAGGAAATCCCGATCAGAAAATACAAACGGTCGCAGTTTGCGGCGGGGCCGGTTCGGACCTGATTGGCAAAGCCCGTCAGGCGGGTGCAGACTGTCTGGTGACGGCCGACCTGAAATACCATCAGTTTTTTGAATCGGACGACCGTTTCGGTCTGATCGATGCCGGACATTACGAAACCGAATCGGTGGTTTTAGAACCACTGAAATCCACCCTGACCAGGGCTTTTCCTGGTTTGCCGGTGCAGGTAACAACGATTAACACCAATCCAGTCATGACAATCAAGTAAGGGGACGAGACATTGGAAAAGTTACAACTGCTGGTACAACTTCAGAAACTGGATCTCCAGTTAGACGAACTAAAATTTCTACGCGGCGATCTGCCCGAACAGATTGAAGACCTGGAGGCCGAACTGGAGGGAGCCGAAACGGGTGTTCGTCAGGCTGAAAAATTCCTGAAGGAAGCCGATCATCAGGTTGACTTCCTGAAGGGTGAAATCGAGCAGTCGAAATCCAGGGTATCGAAATACAAAAGCCAGCAGTTCGAAGTCAGGAACAATCGTGAATACGATGCGCTGACCAAGGAAATTGATGCTCAGGGCCGGTTTGTCGAAGAAACCGAGAAGAAAATTGCCGACACCCTGGCACAGAAGGAAACCAGCAAGACCACCATCGAAGCGTCGGGTCCCAAAATCGAGGGCCTGAAGAACGAACTGGCCGAACGCCGGAAACAGCTCGAGGAAATCACCCGGGACACGAAAGATGAAGAGCGGGTGATCATTGCCGAGCGGAAAAAGATCGTGGAGAAGTGTGAAAAGAAAATGCTCGATCAGTACGAGCGGATCCGCGGTGCCCGTGATGGAAAGGTAATCGTCACTCTTAAGCGGGGTGCCTGCGGCGGATGCTGGAAAGTCATTCCGCTACAGCGTCAGGCCGAGATAAAAAAAGCCGTGAAGGTGTTTCATTGCGAACATTGCGGCCGGATTGTGGTTTCTGAAGACTTTTACAACAAGATCTTCGGCGCCTGACCCATCGACAGTCAGCCGGCAATCCGCTACCTTTGAATGGGAAGTGTGCCAGGTAACCGCTCCGGTGAAAGACCCGGGGAGGAAAGTCCGAACTTCGCAGAGCATGCCGCCCCGATAACGTCGGGGAGACGGTGACGTCATGGACAGTGCCACAGAAAACAAACCGCCCCGATAACCTCGGGGTAAGGGTGAAACGGCGGTGTAAGAGACCACCAGTTCCGGTGGTAACACCGGAAGCTCGGTAAACCCCGGCAGAAGCAAGGCCAAGTAAAGGAGCGATTAAGGGCTGCTCGCCCGATGCTCCAGGGTGGGCCGCTTGATTCCGGCAGCAATGCTGTGAACAGATAAATGGTTACCACCTGTCCGGTTTCAGCGACGGAGACGGACAGGAACAGAATTCGGCTTACCGGTGCACTTCCCGTCGCATTTTTTCCACAGAAACGGTCACAGTTATGATCATCGACCCCAAAACCCTTTCTCAGCAGGAAGCCTACAAACTTCTGATCGGCAGTGTGGTTCCGCGCCCCATCGCCTTTGTTTCCACCCGACACCCGAATGGAATTCTGAATCTGGCCCCTTACTCCTTTTTCACAGTCGGGGCTTCCATGCCGCCCACCCTGATCTTCTGTCCGACCCGGCGCAGTGCCGATGGTTCCAAAAAGGACACGCTTATTAATATTGAGCAGACGGGTGAGTATGTGATCAATGTGGTGTCGGAATCCTTTGTGAAGGAAATGAACCAGACCTCGGCCGAAGTGGCTCCCGGTGTCGATGAATTCGAGTTATCAGGTCTCACCCCGGCTCCCTCGGTGACCGTCCGAGCCCCCCGGGTGGCCGAATCACCGGTCAGCTTTGAGTGCAAACTGAAAACCCTGGTTCCGGTAGGGAATGACGGGCCCGGCGGCGGAACGGTGGTGATCGGTGAAGTGCAGATGATTCATGTATCCGATCCGATTATCAGCAATTTCCGGCTGGATCTTCATCAGATCCGTCCGGTGGGTCGTCTGGCCGGCAACTTTTACTGCAGGGTCACCGATCTGTTCGAGATTCCCCGACCCTGACTGCCCGTTATTAAACTTCCATTAAGCCGGATTGGCATCAGGGGCAAGTCGGGAAGACATTTTGTACCTTTGCATCTGTTTATTTTGATTTAACCGAGGAGACAACATGAAACTGGCGTTGAATGATCTGAACCTGAAGGGAAAAAAGGTTCTGGTCCGGGTGGATTTTAATGTTCCGCTCGATGAAAACCTGAAAATCACCGACGATCGCCGCATTGCGGAATCACTTCCGACGATCAGAAAGATTCTGAGTTCGGGTGGTTCGGCCATTCTGATGAGCCATCTGGGTCGCCCGAAGGAAAAAAAGGATCTGAAATACAGTCTCAAACCCGTTCAGGAGCATTTAAGCAAGCTGCTGGGTCAGCCGGTGATCTGGGCCGATGACTGCCTGGGTGATGATGCGAAAACCAAAGCAGCCGCCCTAAAACCCGGCGAGGTTATGTTGCTCGAAAACCTGCGGTTCTACAAACAGGAAGAAGGAAACGATCCTGAATTCGCCAAAACCCTTGCTTCCTATGGCGACGTGTACGTAAACGATGCCTTCGGAACGGCGCACCGCGCCCATGCTTCAACCGAAGGGGTAACGCATTACCTGAAACAGTGCGCCGCCGGTTACCTGATCGAGAAAGAACTGAAATATCTGGGCGATGCCGTTGAAAAACCCGTCCGGCCGTTTGTAGCC
Source organism: Bacteroidota bacterium (assembly GCA_013360915.1). NCBI lineage: Bacteria > Pseudomonadati > Bacteroidota > Bacteroidota bacterium. The sequence goes on along the minus strand of JABWAT010000004.1, from coordinate 65,360 downwards.
ATCCTCGGTGGCTCGAAAATTTCGGGCAAGATCGATGTGATTCAGAACCTGTTCGACAAGGTTGACACCATTTTTGTCGGCGGTGGAATGATTTTCACCTTCTACAAAGCCATGGGGCTTAAAGTTGGAAAATCGCTGGTGGAAGAGGACAAGATTGAATTGGCCAAAAATCTGCTCGATACCGCCAAAGCCAAGGGCAAGACCCTGTTACTGCCGGTTGATGTGGTTGTGGCCGATGAATTTAAGAACGAAGCCAATCACAAAGTGGTAAAATACACCGAAATCCCCGATGGATGGATGGGACTTGATATCGGTCCTGAGACCATCAAAGCGGTTCAGAAAGTTCTTTCCGATGCCAAAACAGTGGTTTGGAACGGACCCGCCGGTGTGTTTGAAATGCCGAATTATGCAAAAGGAACCTTTGCCATTGCCCAGGCGCTGGCCGACATCACCGCTAAAGGTGCTGTTACCATTATCGGTGGCGGTGACAGCGCAGCTGCCATTGCCGAAGCCAAACTGGACAGCAAGGTGACTCACGTATCGACCGGTGGCGGAGCCTCGCTCGAATTCCTGGAAGGAAAGGTTCTTCCAGGCGTTGCAGCCCTGACCGAAAAGTAAATCCTCTTTATTTGCGGTAACTCGGGAATTTATCGCCGCAGATAAAGATCAAGCCGGTGCCGGGAGGCACCGGCGCCTTTTTTACTCCATCCCGACTCTTTTCCCGTTTGTGAATCTTTTTTTCCTTTCGGATGTTTAGTCCCCAACAGAACGGAATCCTTTTTACTTATGAGTTACCGAGAACCGTATAATCCCTTTGGTGGCGGATTCACCTACATGCCCCCGGTGATCAAAAACCTGCTGATCATCAACGTGGCTGTCTTTATCATCACCGACATTCTGGCGATCAGGGAAGTCCGGAATTACATCCTGATGCTGTTTGCCCTCTGGGGAGTCGACACCCCCTATTTCTGGCCGTGGCAACTGGTGTCCTACATGTTTCTGCACGGTGGTTTCTTTCACATTCTCTTCAACATGTTTGGACTCTGGATGTTTGGGGTGGAACTGGAAAATTACTGGGGAAGTAAACGGTTTCTTTCCTTTTATCTGATCACTGGTATCGGGGCCGGCGTCATCCAGCTGATTGTGCAGGCACTCTCGGGCTCAGGTGCGCCAACGGTGGGAGCCTCGGGTGCTGTCTATGGCGTCTTGCTGGCCTTCGGGATGATGTTCCCGAACCGTATCATCTTTTTCTCCTTTCTGATACCCATTCAGGCCAAGTATTTTGTGATCATTTACGGAGCCATTGAACTTGTCAGCGGACTGACCCGATCCGGGTCGAATGTGGCGCATTTTGCGCATCTCGGAGGAATGTTATTCGGGTTCTTCCTGATAAAATACTGGCAGAAGGGCGGCGATTTCAGTCGGTGGTGGAAACAGTTCATCGCCTCGGTCAATCAACCGGCCGGTGCGCCTAAAAAGGGACCAACCCCGATTTATAACATGCCTGGCACCGGAAAATCCGACACCAAACCTTCCTCAGGTGAGGCGAAGTCCGATGCGCAGCGCCTCGATGAAATTCTCGACAAGATTGCCGAGGGTGGGTATGCCGCCCTGACAGCCGAGGAAAAGGAATTTCTCTTTACCTATTCACGAAAACGGTGAATCCGTCCCGGTTTGAACTGATCATCGGCTATGATGGGTCCTGCCCGCTGTGCAACCGGTTCATCCGGTGGGTGATCCGGTCTGACCGGAAGGAAAGGATCGGAATCAGTCCGCTGGACGGACCGGCCATGAGAGCGGTTTTTTCACGCCATCCGCAATTGGCCGGAACCGATTCGGTGGTGGTGGTCCGGTCACCGGGTTCTGAGCAGGAAACCGTCGAAACCGGACCCGGGGCCGTGCTGACCGTGGCCGGGACATTAAAAGGCTGGTGGCGTTTGTTACTGGCCGGCCGGTGGCTTCCCGGTTCGTTTAACGGGTGGCTTTACCGGATCATTGCCCGGAACCGGTACCTGTTGGTTAACAATCTCCCCTCCTGTCCTTTGCCTGATGCTTCAATCAGAAGCCGGTTGGTTTAGCTTCACAGCCTGACGGCCCTTACCTTTAATTCATGCGACTGACTGTTTCCCTTCCCATTCCGGTAAAATCCGACTTTGACTATGCACCAGGTGCCTTTGGTGCATTCATCCGTGCCGGTTACCGGGTGTTGGTTCCTTTCGGAAAGCGAAAAGTTGCCGGGTATGTCACGGCGGTATCGGAGGGGGATGAAAGCGGACTGAAATCCGTGGAGTCTCTGCTGGATGATGAACCCATCCTGACCGCCGAGCAACTGGCCCTTGCCCGCTGGATGGCCGGCTACTATCAGGCCTCGGTCGGGGAAGTGCTTCAGGCATTTTACCCTCCCGACAGTTCCATCAGACCCATTGTTAAAATACGGTTGCTCCAGCCACCCGACCATGAGTTGGGCTGGGGAGATGTGGTTCTTTCCCGTTTCAGGGAAAAGCCAGAATGGAACCGGTCCGACCTGCTGAAATCCCTGGCCGGAATTCCCGGCGCCGCCACCCATCTGACCACGCTGATCAGACAGAAAGTCTTGTCTGAAGAATCCAGACTGCAGACCCGCGGAACGCGTGTAAAAACCGACTTTCTGAAAGTTAAAGAGCCGGAACGGCTGGCGGGTCTCTCCCTGCGGCAGGGGAATCTGCGCCGGCTGCGGGATTATCTGATTGAAAGGCAAGCCGACTTCCCGGAGGGATTTGCGCTGAAATCCCTTTTGAAATCCTTCGGACTTCTGCGGTCACGGCTGGACTCATGGCTACAGGATGGACTGGTTTTCCTTGAATCGCGGCTGGTTTCCGCAGAAGAGGAGCCAACCGAACCCCTTTCACCCACTTATACCTTAACTCAGGAACAACACACCGCCGTTCAGGCCATCCGGGAATCGGTGAAATCCGGTGAGTATAAAACCTTTCTTCTTTTTGGCATTACCGGATCGGGAAAAACGCTGGTGTACATCGAAGCGTTGCGCGAGGCCTTGCGGCAGGGAAAGACCGGACTGATTCTCGTTCCAGAAATTGCCCTGACCCCGCAGACCGTCCGGCGGTTTGAAGTGGTGTTCGGCACCCGGATCGGTGTGTTGCATTCACGCAGAAGTCCGGCCGAGCGCTACCGGGAGTGGCGTATGATTCTGGCGGGTCAGCACCGGATCGTCATCGGTCCGCGATCGGCCTTGTTTGCACCACTTCCCAATCTGGGAATCATCATTGTGGATGAAGAACATGACGGATCGTATAAACAGAATGAACCTGCTCCCCGGTATCAGGCACGGGATACAGCCGTTTACCGTGGATTTCTGAATACATGCACGGTGGTTCTGGGCAGCGCCACTCCCTCTTTTGAATCCTATCAGCATGCGCAGGAAGGAAAGTACCATCTGCTGTTGCTGAAGAACCGGGCCGATACGGCCACTTTACCCACCGTTCAATTACCGGAACGGAAGCTGACCGACCGGGGTCCTGTCTGGGAAATCATGAAGGAAGCCGTCGGGACCCGTCTGGCAGCCGGTCAGAGTGTGATCATGTTGCAGAACCGCCGGGGATATTCCCATTTTCTTGAATGTCGTGACTGCGGATGGGTTCCCGGCTGTCCGCATTGTTCAATCACCCTGGTCTGGCACCGGCAGGGACATCACCTTCGGTGCCATTATTGCGGCTACTCGTCGGCCATTCCGTCGGTTTGTGAACGCTGTCAATCGGTGGACCTGAAACCGGTCGGAGCCGGGACCCAGCAGGTTGAGGATGTATTATCGGCGTCCTTTCCGGGAACCACGGTGATCCGGATGGATCAGGATACCACCAGCAGTAAAAAAGCTCACACTGCTCTTCTCGATCAGTTCCGTGCCTCGGCTCCTGCCATTCTGCTGGGTACCCAGATGATTGCCAAGGGCCTCGATTTTCACGAAGTCACCCTCGTTGGAGTTCTCGATGCGGATCGCGGATTGCATGCACCCGATTTCAGGGCCACTGAGCGGACCTTTCAGTTACTGACTCAGGTTGCCGGTCGTTCCGGTCGCGGCCGGATCCCGGGGGATGTTCTGATTCAGACCAGAGACCGGGACCAGCCGTTATTCGGCGACGTGATCCGTCATGACTTTGATGCGTTTTTCAGGTCGGAAATAGAAACGAGGAAGGAATTGGGATATCCCCCCTTCCGCCGGCTGATTCTGTTCGAAGTAAAAGCCCGTGATGCCGGTCTGGCCCTTACACTGGCCACTCAGCTACGGGAGACCCTGAGCAGGTCCTTTCCAGCCACGGATCTGAGAGGACCAGCCGAACCGGTGGTGGGACGCATATCCGATTGGTACCGTCAGCAGATTCTTCTGTTTCTTCCCCGGCAGGTATCGGTCAACAAACAGGTGGCCCCGGTGATCCGGTCCATTCTGGAGACCGCCCGTTCAGACTGGCCATCGGCTTCCCGGCTGATCGTGGATGTGGATCCGGCATGAACCGGACCGGGTTTATTTATCCAACCGGATTTGCTACCTTTGCCAGCCTGAATCGTATTTGTTTGTAAGGAGAAGTTATGGCCGGATTCCTGGAAAAAATCAGACAATGGTTACCGCCGGTTTCCGACGACAGCCGCATCAGAGACTATTTCCAGTCTGCCTGGCAGATGGAACATCAGAATCTGGACCTGTATCCCCTGCTCGTTCCCATGATCCGGTATCCGTTTCTGGTGGAAAAAACCACCGATCTGCAGTCGGCGCAGGCCACCAATAGCCGTCAGATCGAGATTGAACTGGCCAGCAACCAGATTGATCGTCCGGTCCGGCTGCCTGCCGTTGACCTGAGCTCGCTTCCAACCGACTATCACAAGCGCATTTTTATCCTGAATATTCTTCTTGAGAACAACAAATCCCTGGCCGCGATTTATCTGCATTTGTCATACGCCGAAACCATTGCACTGAACACCCACTATGAAAAGCTGAAAATCGACAAGGAAAATCAGATCAAGCTGCTTCAGGATATCTGCATTCGTCTGAATTGAAGCTACACACTTTTTCTGAACCGCTGGTAACCGGTGAAATCATCCGCCGCTATCAGCGGTTTTTTATTGATATCCGGCTGACCGATGGAGAGGTCATTACCGCCCACTGTGTCAATACCGGCAGCATGGCCTCGGTCTATGAGCCCGGAAGACTGGCCGCGGTGGTTCCTGCCCCCAATCCGGACCGGAAACTGAAATGGACGCTGGAGGCCATCCACACCGGCTCGGTCTGGGTCGGCGTCAACACTCACCGGACCAATGCACTTGCCGGCACCTTGATTCAATCGGGACCGATCAGTGAAACAAGCGGGTACACCACGTTCCGACCCGAAGTCAAGGCCGGTTCCCATCACCGGATGGATTGGCTGGCCACCGCCGCAAACCACCCCGATCTGTGGATTGAAGTGAAGAATGCCACATTGGGTGATTCCGATGGACGGTGTTCCTTTCCCGATGCGGTGACCGAACGGGGACGCCAGCATCTGGAGGTTCTGATGAGCCTGGTTCAGATGGGAAATAAAGCCCTCATGTTCTATCTTGTGAACCGTCCGGATGCCCGGGTATTTTCCCCGGCAGACTCCGTTGATCCGGCTTACGGATCTGCCCTGCGGCAGGCAGTCAGGGCCGGCGTTCAGCCGGTCGCTGCCCGTGTGGCCTTTTCACCAGCCGGCTATACTTTTGAAACCACCATTCCTGTGGATTTATGACAACACAAACCGACATTTTAGACATGTTCCGTTCCTCGGGCGCCTTGCTCGACGGACATTTCAGGCTCACCAGCGGAAAACACTCGGGCCAATACTTTCAATGTGCAAGGGTCCTTCAATACCCATCTCATGCCAGCACCCTTTGTCACGCCATTGCCGACCACTACCGGCCATCCAACATCAGTCTGGTGATTGCCCCTGCCATCGGCGGCATCGTGGTCGGGCAGGAAACCGGCCGTCAGCTGGGTGTGAGAACCATCTTTGCCGAACGCGAGAACGGCGTCATGTCCATGCGGCGGGGATTCGAGATTTTTCCGGAGGACCGGATTCTGATCTGTGAGGATGTCATCACCACCGGCGGTTCGGTGAAAGAAGTGATGGAACTGATTCAGCCGATGGGAGGAACGCTGGTGGGTATCGGCTCTATCGTGGACCGAAGCAACGGAAAGGCCGATTTTGGCATTCCGTACTTCTCGGTCATGACTCTCGATGCCATTGCCTGGCAACCCGATGACTGTCCGCTGTGCAAAACCAATCTGCCGTTGGTCAAACCCGGATCCCGGGTGTTTAAATAATATCCGCAGATGAAACACCTGCTGCTTCCGGCCTTGTTTCTGCTGATCACGGGACCGTTGGTTGGCGAGTTGCGGGCCCAGCAATCGGGTGCGGATAGCCTGCGGCAAACCTATGCCCTGCTCTTTGAGCGTCTGAAACCCGATTTGCAGCACACGGGGCTGAAGCTGCGGTTCGATGCGGCTCTTCAGTTTCCCATCAGCCGGGATATCCGCATTCCCGAGGCGAAGATCATGCCTGGTTTTGGCTTTAACCTCGGCGTTGGTTATGGGTTTACCGATTACCTGTCGGCCTATGCCGGATTCATTTCACTGAGTCATTCAAACGAACCGGTGGCCACCATCAACAGCGAACAAGCGGGTTTTGATGGATTTCACGGTGCGTTCCGGATCAAATTCAATCCGTATGGACGCAATCAGTACTATACTGAACTTGGGGTCGGAATCTTTGAACTGGTCGATCAGCAGTCGGATGGATTCAGTGGCTCGGGATTTTCACTGACCACCGGAACCGAGCGGTTTCTGACCCGTGAATTTACCATGGGATTCTCGGTTCAGTACCGGTTTTCCCGGTTCGATCAGAGGATCCGGCAGGGAACCGCCGAGCAGATCAACAGATCGGTTCATGCCGATATGGTCATGTTTTCTTTCACATTTATTTATACCATGCCTGACGAAAAAACGGACAGAACCCTGTGAATCCTGTAGAACTGATCTTAAAAAAACGATCGGGTGCCGAACTGACCCCCGATGAAATCGGATGGCTGATTTTAAGCTATTCGGCCGGCCACATTCCTGAGTACCAGATGTCGGCCTTTCTGATGGCTGTCTTTTTCCGCGGAATGACCGATCGGGAAACGGTACATCTCACCCGATGCATGATGGAATCGGGAGTGGTTCTCGACCTGTCCGATTCCCCGGGCATCAAGGTTGATAAACACAGTACCGGTGGCGTGGGAGATAAAGTCTCCATCATACTTGCACCGATGGTGGCCGCCTGCGGGGTCCCTGTTCCCATGATTTCGGGTCGCGGATTGGGGCATACCGGCGGCACACTCGACAAACTGGAATCCATCCCCGGTTTTTCAACTCAGATGGGACTGGATGAATACCGGGCCCAGCTGAAACGCCTGGGAACCGTGCTGATCGGACAGACCCGCGATCTGGCCCCGGTTGATAAGGAATTGTACGGATTGCGCGACGTGACCGGAACGGTGGAATCGATCCCCCTGATTGCCGGTTCAATCATGTCGAAAAAATTGGCCGAAGGCATTGATGCGCTGGTTCTTGATGTGAAATCCGGCAAAGGTGCCTTCATGAAAACCGAAGCCGATGCCCGGCAACTGGCCGAACGGCTGGTTTCCATCGGTCAGGGCTTTGGAAAAACCACCGTTGCCTGGCTGACCCGGATGGATGAACCCCTCGGCTGGCAGGTCGGAAACTGGCTGGAAATCAGGGAATGCATCGACTGTCTCAATGGAGCCGATGGAGGGGACCTCATGGAACTCACTTACCTGCTGGGCGGAACAATGCTGGTCCTCGGCGGGAAAGCCGGAACTCAGCAGGAAGGTGAATCGTTATGCCGGGAAGCCATCCGGTCAGGGAAAGCCATGGACGTCCTGATTCGGGTTACCGAGGCGCAACACGGCGATTCATCCTATCTGAAAAATCCGGCAAAACGGGGTCAGGCCCCGGTACAGGTTCAGGTAACCGCCGACCAGGAAGGCTACATCACCGGAATCGATGCAGGAGAAGTGGGAATGACCGGCATCATGCTGAAAGCAGGCCGGATGAGGAAGGAAGACCCGATTGACCCGTTGACCGGAATGACCCTTCACAGGAAAACAGGTGAATCCGTTAAAAAAGGCGATGCGTTATTCACCATTCACGCCGCCAGTGATGACGGGCTCGATTCCATCATATCGCGGTTAAGAAACACAGTAAGCATTGGCCATCACCAACCGGAAAAACGACCGTTGGTGATCGATCGGATTGATTCAACAACATTGAGACCCTCATGACCATTTTCTCAGGGAAATCCCTCTTTCTGTTTACCTTTCTTTTTGCAATCTGCAGCAATGCCCATGCCCAGAAACCCGGCTGGTCGGCAGGGGCGCTGCTCGGTTCACCCACTGGACTGTCTGCCAAATTTGCCGATAAATCCGATCTGGGGTTTCATACCGGACTGGCACTGACATCGGGAAAAAATGCCCAGACTCAGATGTTCTTTGGTATTGAACAACACAATGACAAATGGATTGACCTCCGGAATGATCCGTTGACCGCCTTTTACGGGGTTGGTGCCAAACTGATTTCGGGGTCGGGTGTTTCTTTGGGAATCAGGGGTTCTGCCGGACTTCAGATGCAGGTTCCAGACCTTCCCATGCTGGTATATATTGAACTGGCTCCCGTCTTTTATCTGGTTCCTGCCACGACCATCGGCTTCGATGCCGGGGTTGGGATACACTACCAGTTTTAGCTTTTTTCGGGCATAATCGCTACTTTCGCTCCATGCGCAACAATCGTCTGAAGACAACCGCCCGACTTCTGCTGCTGGTTTTTACCCTGCTGACCAGCACGCATACCTTGTGGCACTTCCACGCGGTTGCCCTTCATGATCACATTTCGCTGACCCCTGGGACCGAACGAACGGGTGCACATCACTCCGATTTTGGGTCCTTCTGTCTTCTGCATCATACCTTTGGCAGCGGATTGACCGAATCGGTTCAGTTTACCCTTCCCGCAGATTCCGGGATTGCTGTTTTTCAGTCGCCCTCTCACATTCCCGTTCCGGGAGGTCATGTCCTCCCCCTGCATCGCGGTCCGCCCGTCCTTTCCTGAAACAAAGACACACTGATTTGCCAGATTAACGCCCGGTGGCACGGGCAACCAATTTAATTTTTTCAGGAAAACCCATGAAATCCTTTTCCCGTTTTTTTATTCCTTCCATTTTTATTTTATCCGTATCCGTTGCTTTTACCGGTTGTGACAATCCGGCCCATGATGATGAAGATCATGCCGAAGCCGAGGGTCTGATTCTGAAAGAGTCCACCGGGTCGAAAACCGAGCTGGTTCGTGTCTGGAATGGCGCTGTTCAGAGTGGCTCTCTGAATGTGGTTGCCGGAACTGAAACCGATCATATCGAGATATTTTTTCTTGATGAAAACCAGAAACCCTTTCAACCCGAAGGAAGTGAATATACCCTGACCTGGACGGTTGCTGACACCTCGGTTGCTGAAGTCGAACAGCACGATCACCTGTCAAAAGTATCAGCCGAAAAGTGGGAGTTTGTTCTCGTTGGCAAAAAAGCTGGTTCCACTAAAGTTCAGTTCTCGCTGAATCACGGTGGTCATGCCGATTTCCGGACCCCGGAAGTCACCAGTCCGACGGCCATCGGAATCAACGTTACCGCTCCAGGTAAGTAATTCTTTTTCTCTGACCGGATGGTTTCTCTGTGAAGCCATCCGGAAGAGGGTACCATCGTGATAATACTTTTTATCTGGTTGCTCCTCGGCGGGAATGAAGAACTTGACCTTGGATCGGTTACCGGGTCGGTCCGTGACTCCGATACCCGCGACCCGGTCGAGCTGGCCACTATTCATCTGGTTGAACTCAACCGGGTGGTGGCTGCCAGCCAGGATGGATCATTCGACATTCAGGACATTCCTTACGGAAGTTACACCCTGCGGTTTTACCGGGTTGGCTACCATCCGTTCACTCAGCGGGTGCGTGTCACCCAGCATGAACCCGTCCGCCTGACCATCCTTCTGCAAAAGTCTGAAACGGCCACCGGAACGGTTATCGTCGAATCGGAAGCCACCCTGCGGACGGGCAATGAGCCTGAAACCGTTCTGGCCGGAAAGGATCTGCGGAATCAGCTTGGAAAAACCATCGCAGAAACCATGGCCACCCAACCTGGCCTGGCTCAGCGGTCCATGGGTCCCGCCCCTTCCCGTCCGGTTATCCGTGGACTCAGCGGTGACCGGTTGCTCATTTTGGATGATGGGAGCCGGACCGGTGATCTGTCTGCCACTTCCCCTGATCACGCCCTGACCATTGACCCGATGACAGCCGAGCGGATTGAGGTTTTTCAGGGTCCGGAAGCGTTCCTTTTCGGATCCTCGGTCCTGGGCGGCGTGATCAATGTGGTGAAAAACCAGATCATGACCGATCCCTCCCCACACTATCATGGCGCCGTGTCGGGACAAGCCGAATCGGTGAATGCAGGCGGCACCGCCGGATTGGCTGTTTCGGGTCCGGCAGGACCTCTGATGATGCGGACCGATGGAAGTTTCCGTCAGGCTGGTGATATATCCACACCGGAAGGCACTTTAAAAAACACCTGGATCCAGACAAAAACTGTCTCAACCGGACTGTCGCACATCTGGTCGGATGGATACGGCGGAGTTTCTGCCGGATTGTATCAGACGGGTTACGGAATCCCGGGCGGATTTGTGGGTGGTCACCGGAACGGAGTGGATATTTCGATCAACCGGCGATCGCTTGAGTTTCGCACCGGATTTGCGACCCCCTACTGGTTTGCCAATCGTGTGGAAACCGGGGTGAATCACGTGTTTTATCACCATATGGAAGAGGAAAAGGAAGGAATCACCGGCGCCGAATTCGGACTGCTGACCACCAATGCCTTTTTACATCTTACTCATGGACATCAGGGAACGTTGGAAAGGGGCCGCTGGGGTTTCTGGTTCGAAAACCGCAATTATGCCTCGGGGAAACTGACATTCACACCCGCCTCCACCGAGCAATCGGTGGCCGGATTTCTGATCGAAGAGTGGACATGGAACACCTTGCGGATCAAGGCAGCCTTACGATTGGATTATAAATCGGTCGCTCCCAACCGCCCGGATACTTCGAACCGGATCGGATATCTGGCTCCCCGCACTTTTAGCGACTGGTCTGGCGGTCTGAGTGTGGACTTTCCCATTACCCAAACCCTGTCGGCAGGTGGAAATCTGATGCGAACGTTCCGGGCTCCCGGAATTGAAGAATTGTATTCAGACGGACCCCATCTTGCTGCCTATTCCTTCGAAATCGGGAACCCGAAACTGAACCAGGAAAACGGCCTGGGTCAGGAGTTGTGGCTGAAATCGGTAACGCCCGATCGCACCTGGCGGCTGGCGGTTTTTCACAGTTTCATCGGCGGGTATCTGTACCCGGCCAACACCGGACGCGTCAATTCAAAACTTCCGCCGCTTCTCGACTATCAGTTTTCAGGAGCCGATGCCAGGTTGGCAGGTGCTGAAGGACAGGTGGACCAGCAATGGGGACCCTGGCAGCTGTTTGCCTCGGTGAGTTCCGTTACAGGAACCCTGACGGAAAGCAACCACCCTTTGCCGCAGATTCCGCCTGTTTCTGGAAAAGTTCAGCTCCGTTACCGTCCTGGTCAGCAGGAATACGGACTGACCGGCCGTTGGGCAGCCAGACAATGGAGAACCGGGGAATTTGAGGAACCGACCAACGGGTATTGGGTAACGGACTGGTTCAGCCAGTTTCACTGGCAATTCGAGGAGGCCCTGCTGACCCTCGATCTGGCTGTGGAAAATCTGTTTGACACCACATACCGGAATCATCTGTCACGGGTTAAATCCATCATGCCTGAACCCGGCCGGAATGTGAAAGCCATGGTCCGTTATTATTTCTGACCGGGAAGACACCTTCCCGGCAGAAATCAGAAAAAGACCACGTAGGCGATAGAAAAGTAGATCGTCAGCCCCAGAATATCATTCAGGGTGGTGATGAACGGTCCGGTGGCCATGGCCGGATCGACGTTCAGTTTTTCGAACATGAGAGGCAGAACGGTTCCCATCATGGCTGCGTTGACCATCACGACCATCAGTGCCCCGCCAATGGTCAGTCCCATATCGAGCGATCCGCCGGTCAGCATACTCACCACCACCACGATCAGTCCGCACGTAAAGGAAATCAGCAGGGCGGCACCCAATTCCTTTCCGAGCCTTTTCCAGATGTCAGACATCCAGAGTTCACCGCGGGCAATGGCCTGAATGACGATGGAACTGGATTGCACACCGGTTGATCCGCCCATGGCCATGATCAGTGGAATAAAAGCATAAAGCACAATCATCTGGGAAAGCGTGCTTTCAAAACTCCGGATAACCATTCCGGAAATCATTTCGCCAAACAGACCAATCAGCAGCCAGGGAAGCCGGGATCCCACAATTTTGAGAATGCGGGAGGAGAAACTTTCTTCGACCACCCCGGTGAGCCGCTGAATATCTTCCTGTGCTTCATCGCGGATAACGTCCACGATATCATCGATGGTGATCTGACCCACAATCTGATCCTGATCATTCACCACCCCGATGGAAACCAGGTCATGTTTCTGCATGACGTGTGCCACTTCTTCCTGATCCATATCCACCCGAACCGTCAGAAATCCGGTATCCATCACTTCGGAAACCTTTTTATAGCTCGGGGTTATGATCAGGGTTTTCAGATCGATGGTGCCTACCAGCCGTTCACCGGCATCGACCACATACAGATCATACAGGTCCTCGACTTCCTCGGCCTGTTTTTTAATTTCCATGATGGCATCGTAAATACTGCTTGACTCATGGATCCGGATCAACTCGGTGGCCATCAGACCACCGGCGGTATCTTCCTCGTAACTGAGCAGTTCCCGGACTTCGGACCGGTCTTCCTCGCTGATGGATTCGAGAACCACCTCGGCAACTTCCTCGGGCAGTTCCTGAATAACGTCGGCCGCATCATCCGAATCGAGTTCATCGATGATGTTGGTGATTTCCACATTTCCCAGCGAGTCGAGAATGACACCGCGGGTGTGGTCATTCACATCGAGCAGAACGGCGGCGGCCTGTTCATCCTGCAACAGGCGGAAAAGATAGATTGCATCATCGGGGGGCAGGTGATCGAGAATAACGGCGATATCGGAATCATGCAGATCAACCAGCAGATTCATCAGACTGCCCTGATCACGGTCGGCAATCAGTTCAAGAATATCATCGGTCAGTCCCTGATCAATGATCAGCGAATCATCTTCGGGATCGGGACCGGTTTTGAGCTCAGGATCGGTTTCCGGATTGGCCATCGGCTGTCTCCCTGACTGGGTTTATCGGTGAGTGGTCAGATAATCGGACAAAGTTACGAATTCTTTGACGGTTAGCGTCTCGGCCCGGCGCGACCAATCGATCAGATCGGGAAGCGGATTACCGAAGAGTCCCTGCAGATTGTTCCGCAACGTTTTACGGCGCGCATGAAAAGCCGTGCGGACGGTAATTTCAAAATCCCGGATTGAAACCGGCTTCAACGGCGGATCTGTGAACCAGTCAATGGCCAGAACTGCAGAATCCACGGTGGGGGGCGGATGAAAAGCCCCCGGCGGAACCCGGGTAATCAGTTTCAGATCGGCCGCCTGCTGAAACCGGACACTTAAAATCCCATATTCCTTCGATCCGGGTCTGGAAACCATCCTCTCGGCCACTTCGCGCTGAATCATAATCACCGTTCGTCCAAGACGATCGGCCACTTCCATCAGACGGAACAGAATCGGGGTGGTGATGTAATACGGAAGATTTCCCACCACCTGAATTTTTTCAGTCTCAGGCAGCCAGGCGTCAAAGGGAATGCTCATGAAATCACCTTCGATGAGCCGGATTCCCGATCCAAACCGGCTGCGGAGTTCCGAGACGGCACGCGGATCAATCTCAAGACCTGTATACCGGTCCCCGAGTTCGGGAAACAGAAACCGGGTAAGGGCACCCGTTCCGGGTCCGATTTCAAGAACAGGCAGCGATCCGGTCCGGTCGAGGGCACCGGTGATCTTCTGGCAATAATGGTCATCGTGAAGAAAATGCTGCCCCAACTGTTTTTTCGGCTGGATGGATGCTTTCATATCTATCTGCTACCTTCCTTTTAAAACCGAAATAACTGCAACTGATCCGAGAATCAGCACACCGCCAGCTATCATACCAGCTGTGAGCGGCTCATTTCCCAGCCACCAGCCCAGCAGGACCGCCACCACCGGATTCACATACGCATATGTTGAAACACGGGCGGGCGACACATGCCGCATCAGGTAGACAAAAGCCGAAAAGCCCACAATGGATCCCGCCACAATGAGGTAGATCCAGGACCAGAAGGAGGCCGCAGAAACCTGTGACAACCGAAAGTCGGCTGGTTCATTCATCAGAAGGGACACAATCAGAACCGCCGCACTTCCCGCCAGCATCTGCATGGCCGTCGACATGACAGGATTGGTTGGCATGGCATGATACCGGGCCACCATCGAGCCCAACGCCCACGAGGCGGTGGCAATCAGCAGCATGCCCACCCCTACCCAATCCACCGATCCGGGAGTCAGCAGATTTGATGGACCTATCAGCAGAATCACCCCGGCAAAACCAACGATAAGGCCGGCAACCGACCCCAGGCTGGGTGTTTGTCTGGCCGGACCCAACCGGTCGAATAACAGCATAAAAAACGGAGTGGTTGAAATAATCAGGGAAGCAAATCCCGAATCAACCGTCTGTTCGGCCCAGGAAACCAATCCGTTCCCGCCCAGCAAAAGCAGAACCCCTACCAGACCTGCTCCTTTTAGCTCGGCGAGGGACGGCCGGGTGGCCCCCAGAAAAAGGGCCGCAGCCAGCATGATCACTCCGGCCACCAGATGCCGCGATCCGGCCATAAGAAAGGGCGGAATGGTATCGACTCCTACCTTGATGGCCAGATAGGTGGATCCCCAGATGAGGTAAATGGCCAGAAACGACAGGATAATCGCCAGGCGGTTGGGGGCTGGTTTCAACGGTCAGACGATCCTTTCTGGCGTTTCCAGTTGATGTATTGGAAGACGGGAATCAGGATCAGGGCGCTGACGGCTCCAACCGACAGGTTTTCAAATGTTGTTTTAAACAACACGAGAAAGGGAGTCCGGTTGGAAAGGTAAGTTTCCTTCAATCTGACAATGGTTGAATCGGCCAGCCCCTGGGCCGACAGAGCGGCTGCTTCATTCATCAGAAACCATTCGGTCCGTTCGGGAAAGATGTAAAAAAGGTACACCGTCTGAGCCACCGAATAAACCACTGACCCGATCAGAGAAATCATCACACCCGAAAGCAACGCCTCCCTGAACGGGGGAAATCCGGTCCGGACCAGTCCCATGTAGTACAGAATGAGAACCCCCATGGGAATGGCGAGCAGAATCAGGGGCCAGAACCGGATGGAAAGCAGGTCGGCGGGGGACCGGACCACCTGAAAATCGGTCACAATCGTGAGGAGGAGCACCAATCCGAGGATCAGTCCATACCGGACTTCCAGACCGGAAAGGAAAGAAGGAATCGGAGATTTGCGGGAATCGTCTGTCATTTTATCGGCCATTTTCGGGGTTTTGTCGGAAAGGGAAAGCGAATCGGTGAAAAATGGTGCAATTTCGTATCGGCAACCAGGAAAAAACAATCGACATGCGCACCTTCAGAGAAACCATCGACTACCTTCGCCGCCCGACCTCCTTATGGGTCATTGTCATTGCCATCGTTACCATTTCGACCACCCTTCAATTTGTGTTCCCCGAACAGAAATGGACACCCGGACATCTGGCGCTGAATCTGTGGTTCACCTCGGTATTGACGGTCACATCCTTTTTTATGGTGATGTTTTTCAGGGCGGTTGAGCGGGAAACCTTCTGGAAACGGGTGGTCTACAGCTATTTGTCTCTGACTCTTGCCGCCGCGGTTGGTTCCTTTATTGCGATTGCCGGAATTGCTGTCTTTGCTCCCGGCGTTAATCCTCCCCACCCCATTCCGCTGATGTTTCTGAGTAACTGGATGGTCACACTTATTGCCGGAACGGTGGTCAATATTTACAGTTACTACGCCATCCGGCTCGAAAATCTGGCCCACGAACTGGCAGAAAAACAGGTGAACGAACAGCGCATTCTGAACCTTCAGGCCAAGGCGAGAATGGAAAGTCTGAGGGCACGTGTGAATCCGCATTTTCTGTTCAACACCCTCAACTCCATTTCCAGTCTGGTATACACCAATCCGGAACTGGCCGAGGATATGATTCAGAAGCTGGCCAATCTTTTCCGTTTTTCCCTCGATCACGAAGGGGATGATCTGGTCGATCTGAAACGGGAATTGCAGATTGTGAGAAATTACCTCGACATTGAAAAAGTGCGTTTAAATGACCGCCTCATTTATTCCATCGAAGTAGATCCTGAACTGGAGACCATGAAAATACCCCCTTTCCTTATTCAGCCGCTGGTCGAGAATGCCATTAAGCATGGTCTCACCAAAAAGTCGGGCGGTGGAACCCTGGTGGTAAGTGCCGCACGAAACACGGGTTTCTGGACCATTACTGTCAGCGACAACGGTGTTGGCTTTAACGGCACCATTCCGGAAGACCGTTTCGGATTAAGGGGAGTCCGTGACCGCCTGCTGCTGCACTACGGACCTTCAGCCCGGCTCGAGGTGATTCCGGGTCACGGCGCCACTGTACAATTAACCCTTCCCACTCAACCAAAACCAGTCCATGAAGCCTCCCTTTAAAACGCTGCTGGTGGATGACGAGAACCTGGCTCTCGATCGGCTCACCCGTTTACTGAAACCCTATCCCGATCAGATTTCTCTGATTGGTACTGCATCGGATGGACGGGAAGCCATCGACCGGATCGATAACCTGAAACCCGACCTGGTATTTCTCGATGTTCAGATGCCCGAACGAAACGGGTTCGAGGTCCTTCAGGAAATCAGGCATCAGCCCTGGATTGTTTTCACCACCGCTTTTGATGAATATGCGCTGAAAGCCTTCGAAACCAACTCCATCGACTACCTGCTTAAACCCATCGATAAGGAACGGCTGGCTCTGGCCATGGAGAAACTGAACCGGTTAACGCTTTCTGACCAAACGGTGCTCGAAGACCGGCTGAAAGGTTTGATCCAATCGATTCAGACTCCACAGGCCACCAACCGGATCCGGATCAGACTCGGCGATAAAATCCGGTTCATCAACCTGAACGACATTGTGTTTTTCCAGGCGACCGATAAGTATGTGGGTGTCCACACCGTCGATGAAGTTCACCTGATTGATGACACACTGTACCAGCTTGAATCCCAGCTCAGGCAGTCCAATTTTGTCAGGATCCACCGGTCCACCCTGATCAACATGGACTATGTGCTCGAGGTGTTTAAGTGGTTCGGGGGGAAATACAAGGTCCGGATGAAGGACAAAGCCCGAACCGAACTGGTGGTGAGCGCCGGCATGAAAGACAATCTGGGAATCTGAATCAACCGGATAGGGCAGAACGGTTTTCTTCCCCTTTTCCAACCCGCTGATCCGCCTTCAGCCCCCTCTGGTTTCATCTGATCAGGCAGATTTACCGACCAGCATTGGAATCCGATTTAATTTTTGGGTAACATTCGGTTGGGAATCGGTTAATCTTCCATTCGCACTTTTGCAGGATGAACCAGACTCCTCAGTCAAACGGTATGACCAAACGACCCAACATTCTTTTTATCTGCGGCTCGATTAATCAAACCACGCAGATGCACCAGATTGCCCAACAGTTACCCGAGGCCACCCATTGGTTTTCACCGTACTATGCCGATGGATTTACCGACTGGCTGCGAAGGGCCGGATTGGCCGAAATGTCGGTCCTGGGCGACAAGCACCGGAACCGGTGCCTGGGTTACCTGAAACTGCATGATCTGGCCATTGATGACGGAGGAAAACGAAACGACTACGACCTCGTCGTCACCTGTTCCGATCTGGTAATTCCAACCAATCTCCTCGATAAACGCGTGGTCCTCGTTCAGGAGGGCATGACCGATCCAGAAGAGTTTTGGTATCATGTTGTGAAAACCTTCCGGTTTCTGCCACGATGGCTGGCCAGCACCTCAACCACCGGACTGAGCCATTCTTACGACCGGTTTTGCGTGGCCAGCGAAGGATACAGACAGCTCTTCATCCGGAAAGGCGTGACTCCGGCCAAAATCGCCGTTACCGGAATCCCGAATTTTGACAACATGAGACGGTTTCTGGATAACGATTTCCCCCACCGTCATTTCGTTCTGGTCTGCACCAGTGATTCACGGGAGACTTTCAAATTTGAGAACCGGAAGGCATTCATTCTGGATGCAGTCCGCATTGCCAACGGCCGGCAACTGATCTTTAAGCTGCATCCCAACGAAAATTTTTCACGGGCCACCCGCGAAATCAACCGGTGGGCTCCCGGGGCGCTGGTTTACACGTCGGGAAGCGCCGAACACATGATTGCCAATTGTTCGGTCCTGATTACCAAGTATTCATCGACTGTTTATGTGGGCATTGCGCTTGGCAAGGAAGTGTATTCCTGGTTTGATCTGGATGAACTCAGATCCCAATGCCCCGATCAGCATGGACGGGCAGCACAAAACATCGCTGCGGTTTGCCGGGAGGTATTGGGCGCACCGGCCACTGCCCGTAACGAACCCCGAAAAAGTTTACTTCCCAATCCGGTTAAACAACTGGCGACGGTCATTGCCGGACGTCTTTTTTCATCCTGACCATGCGACTCACCATTGTGGTCCAGGCACGGACCGGTTCTTCACGATTACCGAACAAGATTCTCATGCCTCTGGCAGGGAAACCCTTGCTTCAGCGGCAACTGGAACGGATTCAGGCTGCTGACACTGGGGCTGATCTGATCGTTGCGACCACCGACTCACCGGCCGATGACGCGGTCCGTGATTTATGCAGGGAACTGGGGATCCGGTGCTACTCGGGGCACCCGACCGATCTGCTTGACCGGCATTACCGGGCTGTTTCTGCCACCCGACCCGATGCAGTCGTGAAAATTCCCAGTGATTGTCCGCTCATCGATCCGGAAGTGATATCACTGGTTCTTGATTTCTATCGCTATGCGTATCGGGATTATGATTTTGTCAGCAATCTGCATCCGGCCACCTGGCCAGACGGAAACGATGTGGAAGTCATGAGTTTTGCGGCTCTCGAAACCGCCTGGAAGGAAGCAAAGAAACCCCACGAGCGTGAACACACCACGCCCTTTATCTGGGACCAGCCCGACCGGTTCCGGATTGGAAACGTGATCTGGCCTTCCGGACTGGATCTTTCCATGTCGCACCGGTTCACCATCGATTACCCCGACGATTATGAATTCATCCGGTCGGTATATGATGACCTGCACCGTGAAGGAGAACCTCCATTCGGGGTAAAGGCCATTCTGGACTTGCTGGAAGCGAAACCAGACCTTCTTAAACTCAATGCCCGGTTTGCCGGAGTGAACTGGTATCGTCATCATCTTGACGACCTGAAGTCGGTCACCGCCGCCGACACCCGACATCCGGAATCAAATTAACCAGAAAAAACGACACCCATGACCCCCGACAAACTTCACGAACTGGAATCACTGGCCCTGAAAGTCAGGGAACATATCATCCGGCTTTCCACCAACGGCGGCTGCTTTATCGGCGCCTCGCTGTCCTGTGCCGACCTCATTGTTTACCTCTACAAGGAAGTGCTCTCGGTTCAGCCCGACCAGGTGAACGATCCTGACCGCGACTATCTGCTGCTCTCGAAAGGTCACGACGTTCCGGCCTTGTATGGTACGCTGGCCGAACTCGGCTTTTTCGAAAAGGAACGACTGGCTAACCACCTTCACACAACCGATTCCATTTACTGGCATCCGAACCGTGCAGTTCCCGGCATTGAATTTCACAGCGGATCGCTGGGTCACCTGCTGTCGGTGGGAGCCGGAATCGCCATGGATATGAAAATGCGCGGAAAGAAAAACCGCGTGTTCGTAATTCTCGGCGATGGCGAGTTGAACGAGGGTTCCATTTGGGAAGCCTGCCTCGTTGCCGCCAACCTGAAACTGGATAACCTGGTTGCTATTGTAGATCGGAATGAGTTTCAGGCGAATGTCCGCACCGAAGACCTGATGCCGCTGGAGCCCCTGCCAACCAAGTTCGAAGCCTTTGGCTGGCAGACTGCCCGGGTGAACGGACATGATTTCCAGGCGCTCGAAACCGGATTTAACTTTCTGCCCCGGAACACCGGGAAACCATCTGTGCTGATAGCCAATACCGTCCGTGGCAAAGGACTTCCATCCATCGAAAAGCGAGCCGATCGCTGGTTCGTGAACTTTTCTCAGGAAGAAGTGGAAAACCTGCTGAAGGAATTGCACGGCCAGGCACAGACGCAGTTAACCAGCGAAACCCTGATGGTCAGATAATCCCATGAAAACCTACGAAGATTTTTTACGCGAGTACGCACAGCAAAACGATTCTCTGGTGGTCATGACCGCCGAAAACCGGGCCGCCATCCGGAACCTGCCTCCCCATCTCGGAAACCGGTTCATCGATGTGGGAATCTGCGAACAAACCATGGTTGGCATGGCAGCAGGACTGGCTCTCCGGGGTCGCAAGCCAGTCATTCATGCCCTGGCCACCTTTCTCACGCTTCGGGCTTTTGAATTCATCCGCACCGATATCGGCATTCCCGGTCTTCCCGTCACGCTGGTCGGCGGTGTTCCAGGCTTCTTGTCGGATGGCAACGGACCCACACATCAGGCCATTGAAGACATCTCCATTCTCCGCGGCATCCCCAATATGCAGGTGTTCTGTCCGGCCGACGCGGTCGAACTGGCAGCAGGAATTCCCTCCATCATCGACTCGGGTAAACCCTGCTATATCCGCTATTACGGCGGACCAGCCGTGGTTGACCATCAGCCTTTCGAATACGGAAAAGCCGAGTGGCTGGCCACCGGAACCGATGTGGCGCTGCTGAGTTACGGATTTCTGATCCGCGAAGTCATGAGTGCCCGGAAAAAACTCGAGGCAGCCGGTTATTCAGTCAGTGTCATCAACATGCGGATGCTCAGTCCGGTTGATGAGGAAACCATTTTACGGGCAGGCCGTTCACACCAGTTGGTTGTCACCATTGAGGATCATTTCCTGAAGGGCGGATTGTACAGCATTGTATCTGAAGTCTACATGAAATACCTGTATGATCACAACTGGGGATCCTCTGAAACGCTGATGATGCGTGAAACGAACATGCCCTATTTCACTTACCATGAAGATTACCGGCTGGCAAAGGTTTATCCCATCGCTCTGGAAAACCGCTGGTTTAAGCCTGCCCTGCTAGACAGGGTGCTCGATCATGAAGGGTTTACCGGCGAAAAACTGGCTCACCGCATCCAGACCGAACTGAAACAGAAATCCATTCTTCCATCCAAAAACTGACCATGTCAAACTCCGTTAAATTCAATCCGGCTTACCCGGTCATTACCGAATCGAACCGTTGGTTCGACCGTGCCAAAGGCCTGATTCCGGCCTACACGCAAACCCTGGCCAAGGGACCTCAGCAATATGTTGAGGGGGTGGCTCCCAAATACCTGAAACGGGGCAAAGGGGCCCGTGTCTGGGATGCCGACGGGAATGAATATCTCGACTACCAGATGGGAATTGGTCCGCTGTCACTGGGATATGCATTCGATCCGATTGATGAAGCAATTAAAGCGCAACTGGCCGATGGGATCACCTTCAGTCAGATGCACCCGCTCGAGGTGGAAGTGGCTGAACTGATCCGCGATACCGTTCCTGGTGCCGAGCGCATCCGGTTCAGCAAAACGGGCTGTGATGTCACCACGGCTGCCATCCGGGTGGCCAGAGCCTTCACCGGGAAAAACAAGGTGCTGTGCTGCGGATATCATGGCTGGCATGACTGGTACATTGCCGTCACCGACCGGAACAAGGGCATACCGGAATCAACCCGTGACATGAGCTTCACTTTCAATTACAACGACATCCAGTCGGTAATCGATTCACTCGATGGAGACATTGCAGCCATCATTCTGGAACCTGTGGTTTTTGAAGCACCAAAGAACAACTTCCTGCATCAGCTGCGCGATTTGTGTAACGAACATGGCATTGTACTCATTTTCGATGAAATGTGGACCGGTTTCCGTCTGGCACCCGGCGGGGCCCAGGAGTACTTTGGAGTACGGGCCGATCTGGCGTGTTTTTCCAAGGCCGTCGCCAACGGAATGCCCATTTCGATGCTGACCGGCCGTGCCGATCTGATGGACTTGCTTCATGAAGATATTTTCTTCTTCACCACGTTCGGAGGTGAAGCTTTGTCACTGGCTGCGGCAAAGGCCACCATTCAGTTTATCCGGGACCATCAGGTCCCTCAGGTGCTTGCCTCCCGTGGCAAACGGATCCGGGAAGGATACAACCAGCTTGCAGCCGATTTGAACATGCCTTATACCCGGTGCTCGGGTTTCGATGTGCGAACCATCGTCTCCTTCGATGCAACGGCAGGAAATCCGCTCGAAATGAAATCGCTGGTTCAGCAGGAACTGATTAAACGAGGCATACTCTGGGGCGGATTCCACAACATGAGCTTCAGTCACACCGATGCCGATGTGGACTATACCCTGTCTGCCTTTACCGAGGTGCTTGCCATCTTGAAGAAAGCCGTTGATGAGAAAAACGTGGCCGGTTATCTGAAAGGAAAACCGGTCGGTCCCGTGTTCAGAAAAACCAGCAACTTTAACATGAAGCCAAAATCCTGATGGAACCACTGTTTGATCTGACCGGCCGGGTTGCCGTTGTCACCGGTTCTTTGGGTCTTCTGGGAAAACAACATGCGCTTGCACTGGCCTCGGCCGGTGCACGGGTGGTCGTCACCGATCTGAATGCCGACGGTTGCCGGTCATTCGCTTCACAGCTTCCCGGAAATGCCCTTGGACTTGCCGCCGATATCACCAGCAAGCAATCGGTTACCAATCTGCGCGATACCATTCTGAAGGAAACCGGCCGGATCGATATTCTTGTGAATAACGCAGCCATCAATGATCAATTCGAAAATCCGAAAGCAACCGCCGACCTGTCCCGGTTCGAAAATTACCCGGTGGAGTTGTTTGAAAAATCGCTTCAGGTAAACATTCTCGGCACTTTCCTGTGCTGTCAGGTTCTTGGAACCGTTATGGCCGAAGCCGGGAAAGGCAGCATCATCAACATTGCCTCAACCTATGGAATGAACGGACCCGATCAGTCCATTTACATCCGTCCGGATGGATCACAACCCTTTTTTAAACCGCCTGCCTATTCGACGACAAAAGGGGGCATTATCGCTTTCACGAAATTTCTGGCTGCGTACTGGGGAAATCGTGGAGTTCGTGTCAACACGTTGTCACCCGGCGGAGTGGAAAACAATCAGGACGATTTTTTTATCAACAATTACAGCCGCAAAACCATGCTGGGCCGGATGGCAGCGCCAACCGACTATCACGGCGCTGTGGTTTTTCTGGCAAGCGATGCGTCGGCCTACATGACGGGTGCCAACCTTGTTGTGGACGGCGGATGGACGGCCTGGTGAGGAAAAAATGATACAACTGACTGAACAAGAACTGAAACAACGGGCCCGTGCCATCCGGCTGGTCCTGTCGGATAACGATGGTGTCATGACCGATACCGGAGTTTATTACTCTGATGCCGGCGAAGTGATGAAACGGTTTTCAATCCGGGATGGGATGGGGGTCGAACGGTTAAGAAACATCGGAATCGAAACCGCCATCATCACCGGTGAAACCTCGGGCAGTGTGAAAGCCCGCGCCCAGAAACTGAAAATGAAATTTCTCTACCTCGGGGTGAAAGACAAGGCCACGTTACTCGATTCCATCCTGACCGAAACCGGTTGCAGGATTCATGAAATTGCCTATATCGGCGATGACGTGAACGACATTGACATCATCAACCGGATTTCCCCTGTTGGTATCACCGCCTGCCCGGCCGATGCCATGCCGGTGATTAAACCGCTGGTCCATTTTCACACAACAGCTCCGGCAGGAAACGGGGCTTTCAGGGATTTCGCCGAGTGGCTCATCGGGCTGCGGCAAGAAATTTAAAAAAAAAGGTAGACTTCATGCGACAAGCCTCAATAAAAATCGGAAACCGTCAGGTTGGAGACCGGCAGCCGGTGTACATCATCGCCGAAATCGGGATCAATCACAACGGTTCACTCGAAATTGCCAAGAAACTCATCGATGGGGCCAAACTGGCCGGATGCGATGCCGTTAAATTTCAGAAACGCACCCCCGAACTCTGTGTGCCCCGCGATCAGTGGCATATCGAACGGGATACCCCCTGGGGTCGGATGACCTACATTGACTATCGGTACAAGGTGGAATTCAGCCTGGAAGACTATGCTGAAATCGACCGGTACTGCCGCGAAAAACACATCGACTGGTTCGCTTCCTGCTGGGATGAAGAAGCCGTCGATTTCATGGAACAGTTCGATCCGCCAGCCTACAAAGCCGCCTCGGCTTCCCTGACCGATCTGGATCTGCTGACGAAAAAGAAAAACACCGGGCGTCCGCTGATCATTTCCACCGGCATGTCGACCATGCAGGAAATCATCGATGCGGTCGATTCTCTCGGCACCGAGAATCTGCTGATTGCTCATGCCACCTCAACCTATCCATGTCCGGTCACCGAACTGAACCTGCGCATGATCAATACCCTCAAAACCATGTATCCCATGTGCCACATCGGTTATTCGGGCCACGAAACCGGACTGGCTCCCACCTGGGCTGCAGTGGCCCTGGGTGCCACATTTATCGAACGCCATATTACTCTGGACCGTGCCATGTGGGGCAGCGATCAGGCTGCTTCGGTGGAAATAACCGGACTCATGCAACTCGTCCGGAATATACGGGACATTGAACAGTCACTCGGTGATGGAATCAAACGGGTGTATGAAAGTGAACTGGGTCCCCGGAAAAAACTCCGCCGGGTTAAAGCAGACCTGAACGTGTAAACCGGACATGTCACCGCTGCAGATCTACCTTACAGCCGGTCTGGTGGCCTTCATGGGACTGGTCATCCTGCTGGAACGACTGTTTCCGTACACACCGGGGCAGCCGTTTTTCAGAAAGGGGCTCGTTCTCGATCTCGCCTTTTATGGCATCTTACAGAGTGTCGCTCTTGGCTGGATTATTTTTGGTCTGATTCACTGGATCGATTCGGTTTCCGGATGGTCACAAACGGGGTTGATTTCCGACTGGCCGGTCTGGGTTCAGGTCGCGTTCTTCCTCATCACCCACGATCTCTACATTTACTGGTTCCACCGGTGGCAGCACCGGTCGGCCCTTCTCTGGCGGGTTCATGAAGCCCATCACTCCACCCGTCAGGTCGACTGGATCGCGGGCATGCGCAGCCACTCGTTCGAAATCTTCATTAATCAGACCATTGAGTTTGCCCCGGTTATTCTCATGGGGGCTGCCCCTGAAGTGGCCCTGATCAAAGGAACCATTGATGGAATCTGGGGAACATGGATCCACTCAAACATCGATGTGAAAACGGGATGGCTTCAGTACGTGATCAACGGCCCCGAAATGCACCGGTGGCACCATGCCATTGAAATCACGCAAGGCGGACTTAACTATGCTACCAAACTGGCAGTGTGGGATTGGATGTTCGGAACCGCCTGGTTACCGGAAGGGAAAAAGCCATCTGGTTATGGTCTGACCGATGAGGCATTTCCCGATACCTGGACCGGCCAGCACCTGTACCTGTTCAGACCTTTTGACAAGCTGGCTTAACTGAAAAGCCGCTTTCCGCCCCGGCTCACCAGTGAGTTGGAAGACTGATCGGTGGGCATCATGATGATCTGGTTGATGTTGACATGGGAGGGACGGGTAACCACCCACAGAATGGCATCGGCAATGTCTTCGGCCACCAGCGGAGTCATGTCGGCATACACGTCATCAGCTTTTTTCTTGTCCCCTCTGAAACGTGTGGTGCTGAAATGGGTATTTACCATGCCGGGATCGATGCTGCTCACCCGGATGGCAGTACCGGTCAGATCCATTTTCATCCCCTGATTAAGCGCATTCACTGCAAACTTGGTGGCATTGTAGATGCTTCCCCCGGGATACACATCATGTCCGGCCGTGGACCCCATGTTGACCACATGCCCCCGGTTTCGTTCCACCATTCCCGGTAGGATGGCAAGGGTGACATACAGCAAGCCCTTGATGTTGGTATCCACCATCCGTTCTATTTCATCGGCATCATACCGGTAAACCGGATCCTTGCCAAGCGCCACACCGGCATTGTTTACCAGAATATCAACGGCCTTCCAGTTGTCAGGCAGAGTTCCCAGCCGATCGGCCACCGCTTTGCGGTCCGAGACATCCAGAATCAGGGGAAGGACATCGGGAGCCCCTTTCTCCAGGGACTTGCGGGCAACCGCCTGAAGCCGGTCGGAATTCCGGCCGGTCAGAATCAGACGGGCACCTGCTTCTGCAAACCGGTAGGCCGTCTGCTCTCCGATTCCCGAACTGGCTCCTGTGATCAGGGCAATGTGGTTTTTAAGCGAAAAGGACATTTTACAACTCCGGCATGAAAAAATTCTGAATCATAACGCCCATCACCACCGTGCTCAATGTGCATTGAACCATGGAAAGAATGATCACCCATACGGCCATCCGACCAAATGCCGGATTGATCATCCCGTTCAGCTGCAGCATAAAAAGTGTATTCAGCACCCCGCCCAGAAAGCCGATCATCATCAATCCGGTCATTCCAAGTTCAAGGGATGGAAGCAGTGCAATGAGGAAAACCCAGATAATGCCCGCCTTCAGGAAGTCTGAAAGAACCGGCAGTGACCAGTTTACCAAATGCTCCGGCAGGTCATCCGTCTTGATGATATAGGTACGGTAACGGTAAAACAACAGGGTCAGGACCAGATTCACCAGAATTCCGGCCGGGAGGGAGATGATGTGGATAAATTCCGGTATCATAGAGTATAAAAATGATTGAATCGGAACCTGTTATCAAGCACGCCCGGGGAGGATTTATCCCCTTTGGAAAAAATCATTGTAACACACTTGACCCGCAGAAGATTGGTTAATAAATTTGCTGTTCTAAAAATTTACAGAAAGTGGGTGAATAAGCTGCATGGTTGGAATCGTTGTTCAGGAAGGTGAAAGCATTGACCGCGCCCTCCGCCGGTTTAAGAAAAAATATGAGCGGAGCGGGGTTTTAAAGGAATTCAAGAAGAGAACCTTCTTCACCAAGCCTTCCGTTGAGCGCCGGGCCGAGATGCTGAAAGCAGTCCGCCGGGCTCAGAAAGCCAATCTGGAAAATCAGTAATCCCCACTGATACCGGTTTTGTAGTAAGCCTTCCTGCTCCCCGGCAGGAAGGCTTTTTTATTTCGGCCCGATCCGTTCTGCCAGGTCGTGTATCTGGCTTCTCAGTTGTCTGATCTCATTCAGCAATGCTTCCCGGTCAGAATCCTGCTTTTCCTGACGCGCCGCCGATGCTTCCTCTTCAATGGCACCCACCAGAATACCAATGAACAGATTGAGCACTGCAAAACTGGTGATTACAATAAAGGGAACAAAAAACAACCAGGCCCAGGGAAACACCTCCATGGCCGGACGAACCACACCATCTGCCCAGTTTTCCAGCGTCATGATCTGAAACATGGTGAACATGGAGGCCCCGAGATCGCCGAAATATTCGGGGAAGGCCTCACCGTATAGTTTGGTAGCCAGAACAGCCGTGATATAAAAAACCAGCATCAGCACGGCAATGATTGATGACATGCCGGGAATGGATGTCACAAAGGCATTCACCACACGCCTGAACTGAGGAATCACCGAAAAAAGCCGGAGGGTCCTGAGAATACGCAGCGCCCGCAAAACCGACACATTGCTGCTGAACGGAACCAGCGAGATGGCCACGATCAGAAAATCGAACCAATTCCAGCCATCGGTGAAGTATTTCCATCTGTAAACAGCCAGTTTCAGAAGGATTTCAGCCGTGAAAATGCCAAGCGCCACCTGATCGGCCAGATGAAGCCAGGTGCCGGCTGAAGCCATCAGGGAAGCAGAGGTTTCCATTCCCAGCGTGATGGCGTTCAGAATAATGACAACGGTGATGAAGGTTTTAAACCGGGGCGATTCAACCACCGCCCGGATGGACTCTTTTACAGACATATAAAGGTTGCTTTCATTGCGGGTGCTTTGAAAACAATGTCCCCGTCCCGTTAATTCCCTCAGGCGAGAACAGATGCAAAACGGGCCGAAGCCAGTTCACGGACCGTCTGGTCTCCGGTTGCGATGGTGAGGGTTTCCAGCAATCCCGACTCGGACCGGAAACGCCGGAAGCTTTCGGCCAGAGCCTGCAGAGCCGTTTCCTTCTGCAATCCATCCGGCAACCAATCTTCCAGCGGCATCCAGACGGTTTTCAACTGATTGGCTTCTGCCACCATCAGCCCATAATAAAAGGCCTTTCGCAAGGCGGCCTCTGTCACTGGCTTTCCCTCCAGCCCGACGGCTGCACGGATGACCGCAGAGACACTTTCCAGCCTTGTCAGCTCAATAACTGCCATTCCCACGGGAATGTCACCCTGGGTAGCCCGCTCAGCGACAGCCCCTTTCAGGATGCCGTGGCCATGAAGGTCAGTCCAGGACCCGACCGGATGGCCTGAACCGGTCACCGGCAGCAAAATGGCATCGACCGGGATGGTGGGGGTGGTTTGATGGATAAACTGGCAGGTTGTCATGGTGGTCTTCCGGAAATCTGCGAAAATGCATCAGTTAATGCCCGCTTTCAAGAACGATTAAAACACGCTTACCATATAGAAACAAAACCGATCTGTTAGTATCTTACTATTTTTTCGGATAAAACCATGAGAATACTAGTTGTAGACGACGAAAAACCACTCGCCGATTTTTTACGGAAAGGCCTGATTGAGGAAGGTCATTCCGTTGATGTCGCCCATGATGGCGTGGAAGGCTATGCCAGAGCATCGGAAGAACGATTTGATCTCGTAATTCTGGACTGGATGATGCCCGGTCTTGAAGGAATTGAGATTTGCCAGAAGTTGCGGTCGGAACAACCCGAACTGCTCATTATCATGCTGACCGTTCATACTCAGGACAGTTATGCGGTCCGCGGATTCGAGGCCGGAGCTAATGATTACATCAGGAAACCCTTCAGTCTCAAGGAACTGGTCGCCAGAATTGCAGCGCTCGGAAAACTGAAAAATGCCACCAAGACATTCAAAATCTCCGCTGCCGATCTGGAACTGGATCTGGTGAGCAAAAAGGTTCTTCGTGGCGAAAAATCCATCTATCTGAGCAACAAGGAGTTTTCCCTGCTCGAAATCCTTGTCACCAATAAGGGGAAGGTGGTTTCCAAAGCAGATATTCTCAAAGCCGTCTGGGATATCGATTTTGACCCGCAAAGCAACATTGTGGAAGTCTTCATCAATTCCCTCAGGAAAAAGATTGACGATGGGTTTCCCCTTAAACTCATCCAGACTGTTCGTGGAGTCGGGTATCAGATAGAAGAATTATGAGTGGCCGGTTAGCCGGTTTTTTATCCTCGCTGAAAGGGAAAATCACCCTCTGGTTTGTGGTTTCCATTGCAGCACTCATGATCATTTTTTCGGGCATGATCCTGTTTTCGGTCCGGTTATGGATGATTCAGGCTCGCGACACCGACATGATTCAGCTGAGTACTCATATGATTACCCGGCTTCAGAATCAGACCACGTTAACGCCCACTTCAACCTTATACCCGTCGGTCCTGACCTCCCTCGAAGCCGAAACAATCGAAAGTAAATTTCTGGTCTGGGTCCTGGCACCTGATACGTCCATTCTGTTCGAATCGGAACCGGCCAGACTCTCTGGCCTTGGTTCCAGAATCAGGAAACCACAGTCGGGTGACTTACCCATGTTCGTTCCGGTACCCGGCATGAACCGGAATTTTAAAAGTCTTTACTACCCGTTCACCTTCCCGGCTCTTGACCAGGAATCTCACCGTCTGACCGGCTGGATTGTAACAATAGCCGATAACCGGGATGTGACCGAGTTTATTAATAACCTTACCCGGGTTCTCATTGGCATGATCATAATCGGGGTGATCATCGCCCTGGCCTTCTCTATTATCATTGCCGACCTGTCTCTGCGCCCGCTTACCGACATTATCCGTACGGCCCAGAGTATTACCATCAGCCATCTTGATACCCGTATTCCCGATTACCGGGACGATGAGGAAGTCAGGATGCTGGCCCAGACCCTGAACCATCTGCTTGAGCGACTGCAGGGCAGTTTCGACCAGATCAGGCAATTCACTGCCGATGCCTCCCATGAACTTCTCACCCCGCTCACCATTATCAAAGGGGAACTGGAACTGGCGCTCAGCCGTGACCGGGACTCGGTGTACTATAAAACGTCTCTGACCAATGCACTCACTCAGACCAATCAGCTGATTCACGTGACTCAGACTCTTCTGAAAATTTCACGGGATGAAATCAGTGAGGAACAGGTCGAAAAGGAAGCCGTTGACCTTAAGATCATCTTTTCGGTTCTGGTCGGACAGTTGAATTATCTGGCTGCTCAAAAATCCATTCAGATCAGCAATCAACTCTCTGACCCGCTGCCGCTGGTGCTCACCAACGAGAACCTTATACACACCCTTTTTATTAACCTGCTCGATAATGCGGTGAAATACAGTCCGGCTGGTTCAACGGTTTGCATCAGAAACGTCTACAAACCCGCCTTCGGCGGACTGTCGATTGAGATTGCCGATGAGGGACCCGGGATTCCGGTTATCGAACGGAATAACATCTTCCGGCGGTTTTACCGCATCGAAAAAAGCCGGTCGAAGGATACCGGCGGATCGGGTCTTGGATTATCACTGGTAAGCAAGATTATTCAACTGCTCGGTCTCACAGTCGATATCCGGTCCAACCGCCCGAAGGGAACCATTTTTACCGTTACCTTCCCCGATTCTCATCTGATTCAGGGTCAATCGTAGCCGTTTCACTGCGCCTGACGTCTTCCAGCGTCGGGAACTTCCAGATGACCAGTGACCCGATCAGGGCACCGGTGGCATGCCCGGCCACCAGCCAAATGCTGTGATAAAAGCCGATCCAGGAAAGCACAAAAGAAATCCAGATAAAAATCACGATCATCCATTTGGACCGGCGTCTGATGGCACGGTAATCTCTGAAATCGGTGATCAGCGGACCAAAGATCCGGTGTTTGGTGAGCCAGTGGTGGGCCTTGTCGGAAGACCGGTAAAAAAACCAGGTGGCCAGCAGCAGAAATGGGGTGGCCGGAATGAAGGGCAGCACCACTCCCAAAACAGCCAGCCCGGTAGACAACGCTCCGAGAATAAAAAAAACGACCTTAACTACCTGATGCGTCATACCATCGGCCGGAAACCGGGACACTCAGTCATGAACCGGCCCCCATCAGAGGTTTGAGCACACTGCCCGATTTTTTAAGCATCTCACGCGGAACCGATGCCCGTATGGCATCCGCAAGGGCATCCATGATGGCCCGTTTCAGGTAAGTCCGACTGTAAACCAGACTGATTTCGCGGGTGGGAGCCGGTTCACCAAACTGCTTCAGATTCACTGGCTTCTGATCCCAGGAAAGCACCATCAGCTGGGGAAGCAGGGTGACACCGAATCCCTGTTCGGCCAGACGGCGCAGCATATCGAGACTTCCGCTGATAAAGGTGGCTTGTGGCTTCTCATGTACCACATCATGTGCACAGATCTGCAAGGCCTGATTACGGAAACAATGGCCTTCTTCCAGCAGCAGCAGATCGGATAGATTCAGGTCATCAGGTGCCAGAAACGGTCGTCCGATAAGGGGATGGTCATCGGGCAGAAACGCATTGAAAGGCTCATAATAAAGCGGCAATTCGAAAACACCCGGCCGTTCAACCGGTGTGGCCAGCACGCCGGCATCGAGCTGATCTTTCTGAATCAGTTCGAGGATCGCATCGGTTTGCAATTCATTGACCTGCAGGGTCACAGACGGATGGCTGATTACAAAGGATTTCAGGAACCGGGGAATCAGATACGGACCGACAGTGGGAATAATTCCGATCCGGAGGTCACCGGCAATCTGCTGATTTCCCGCCGAAGCAATTTCTCCCAGCAGTGAACTTTCACGGAGAATCAGCCGGGCCTGTTCAATGATCTTTTCACCAAGCGGAGTCGGCACAACCGGCGACTTACTGCGGTCAAAGATGATCACTCCCAGCGATTCCTCCGCCTTCTGTATCTGCATGCTCAGTGTGGGCTGAGTGACCAGGCAATGCCGGGCAGCCTGATTAAAATTCCGGTACGTGTCGACCGCCGTCAGATATTCCAGTTGAGTCAGTGATACATTAATCATGGCCAGGCTTCAGTCATCCATTCCTATAAATTCCATCTCAAACTGCCGGTGGAGATCCGGCTTCGGTGTCTGAGCATATCCTGAGAACACTTTTTGAACCTGAATCGTTTGCTCCTGCCTCAGAAAAGAGAGCCTCCAGTCTTTCCAGGCCATGACCAGCGACCCATCGGCCTGCTGCCGGATTCGCTTGTAGGGGTGAGGGAACGGATCGGTGGAGAGCACCAGAAGAGCCCTTGCCCGGAACCCGGTGATGCCATGCTGCTCCAGCCAGGAAAGCTGACGCAAAGCCATCAGAGACCATGCAACCGTAAAAACCCGGGAAGTATCATCATTGCTCTGCGGAGAGATCCAGCCCGAGGTTGCATCGGGCTTCGCTTCAACGGCTGGAAGGTAGGGTTTGATATCCAGCACCGGGGTGCCATCGAGCAAATCGATTCCCGAAACCGTAATCCGGTTTTTACGGATGCTGATAATTTTGACCAGAGATAACCCGATGGGATTCGGCCGGTGCGGACTCCGGGTGGCAAACACACCCCGCTTGACCGACGATCCGCGCGGCGGCTTGACCATCGGATTCCAGCCTTCTGCCTGATGAAACCATGAAATGACCCACAGGTGACTGAATCCGGCCAGATCCCGAAGCGAGGTCCCCGGTTGAACGCCGGGAATCAGCTCAATCACCCCGGTTTGTTCACTGACTTCCACCCCCGGCTGACGCGGAGCCGAGTACTTTTCCTGATAGGGAGACCGGATCACTCCAATGGGCGTCAGCTGCACCGGCTCAATTAAATGTTGATTAATCTCGGAAGTCATAGTCGGCAGGCGATTGTATCGCGATTAAATGTTTAGCAAGTTAGATGAAAACAGGCCGATTTCGGGGTTTAAATTAAAATTCCGTTGGAAAACCCGAAATCTGCATTAAAGCTACATTGGAATATCCTCTTTTCATGATAGAAAGTAAAGATCAGTCAAACGGTCAGGCCGGACTTCAGATCAATGTGAAACCAACCTCGATCAGTGTCTTAACCGACCCGGTCAGACAGTTTCATTTTGATTACAACGGTCGTCTGATCGGCTTCTCGGACCACGGCGACCATTACCGGATGGGCCTTGATGGCAATCTGCTCTTCCGATCCTCCAATCCGGACCGGTATGATCACTTTCTCACCGATGAAAACCGGGACCAGAAACTGAAGGACTGGAGTGTTGAGTGGCAATCCTGGCTGGCTGCTCCTGATACCAATATGGATGTCCGGTTCATCGATTGCGATCCCATTCCCATCAGGGAATTCATGCTGAGGCCCGTTCTCTTTGCCCGAAACATCGGCTATAACCTGGAACAGTTCCGGTCCATCTGGGGTCATATTCCCATTGTTCCTCCCGAGTTCTATCAATCGGTCATTGTGAACTTTTCCACCGGTTGCAGCTACGATGACTGTTCCTTCTGCAGCTTTTATAAGGACAGACGATTCCGGATTAAAAACGTGCCGGAAGTGAATGAACACCTGAATACCATTTCAGATTTCCTCGGTGAAGGAATCACCGCCCGCCGGGATATCTTCATCGGTGAGGCCAATGCACTCGCCATTCCGAACCGCCGGTTCCTTTTTCTGATGGATGAACTGCAGGATTGGATAAACCGGATTCAGTTGGTCTATCCCCGGTTCCGGGTCAGCCGTATCGGAAGCTTTATGGATGGATTCACCGCCGATCAGCGAAGCAATTCAGACTGGAGAGCTCTTCGCTCCTCTGGACTGACCGATATTGCCATCGGAATCGAGTCGGGTCATACCGATCTGCTCAATGCAGTGGGCAAACCCTATCCTGCCGACCTCATTGCTTCCACCATCAACCGGATCAAATCGGCTGGTTTTACCCTGCAGCTGATTTTCCTCATCGGTCTTGGGGGTCACTCCTGGCGTGACCGCCACCGGGAAGCCTCCATGAAACTGATCAGCCACCTCGACCTCGGACCTGAAGACCGGATTCAGCTTTCCA
Source organism: Bacteroidota bacterium (assembly GCA_013360915.1). Lineage (NCBI taxonomy): Bacteria > Pseudomonadati > Bacteroidota > Bacteroidota bacterium. The sequence goes on along the minus strand of JABWAT010000004.1, from coordinate 30,827 downwards.
TTTTTAATCAATCCCTTGCTCCGTCGCATTACCCGTTCGGAACGGATTTCCTGTCCCCCGACGAACTGGAAGCTGATTTCCTGTTGTGGAAACAGGACATCGCACGGATCAATCCGGAATTGAATGCCAGAAAGTATCCCACCCGTTTCTTTCTGATCTGATCGGCCTCCGCCCCACATCCTCTCTTCTTGTTTATAAAAAGATCATCATGTCTGTTTGTTTGCAGAAATAAATTTTTACAACTTCTTGACAAGTAATGGAACCAGCCCTACCTTTGGTTCCATCTGTAAATGCACGTGGTCTTTATATATTAAGATTAAACCTTTGTTTACCTTAAAAAAGACCTGAATACCGGGGTGGTTTCAAAAGTTTGGAAACACCTCATGACCAGATCCGCTTCCGGAGTGGAACCAGGATCAGCCGAAACAAACCATTGTAACACGCTCTGAAAGGAAACTCATGAATAAATCGCTTCTTTTTTCAACCGGACTTGCTCTCTCTCTGATGGCAGTCGGTTGCAGTGATCCCGCTTCGATGTCTCAGACCGAATCAGCGGGCGAAACAGCCTCCATGGGCAAAGTCAAATATGCAGCCCTGGATAACGAATTTGTAACCGGTGAAGTGCTGGTAAAATTTAAAGCCGGAACTCTGGCTTCCCAGCGAAGTTCGGTCCTTCGGGCCGTTAATTCCGAAGTGAAGGAAACCATCCATACTGCCAGCATGAAATCGGCCGGTATTTCTGAAGGCATCACCGTTCTTAAAACAGGTCTGGGTGTTCAGACAGCTATTCAGAAACTGATTGCTTCCGGTGTGGTTGACTATGCCGAGCCCAACTACATTTATCAGCATCAGGCCACCTCAAATGACACCTATTACACCAATGGCTCCCTGTGGGGCATGTATGGGGATGGCTCCTCACCTGCCAATCAGTATGGAAGTCAGGCCGCTGAAGCCTGGGCCGCCGGCAAAACCGGATCCAACACCGTTTGGATCGGCATCATTGATGAAGGATACATGTATACACACGAGGATCTGGTCGCCAATGCGGGTACCAACCCTGGTGAAATAGCCGGAAACGGCCGCGATGATGACGGCAATGGTCTGGTTGACGATGTGTACGGATGGGATTTCGACGGAAATAACAACACCGTTTTTGATGGAGTGGGAGATGACCACGGAACACACGTGGCCGGCACCATCGGTGGCGTTGGCGGAAACGGTAAAGGAGTGGCCGGTGTGGTATGGAGCGTAAAATTACTGAGCGCCAAATTCCTCGGCAGCCGTGGCGGTACCACTGCAAATGCCATTAAAGCCGTTGATTACTTCACCGACCTGAAAACCCGTCATGGCATCAACCTGGTTGCCACAAACAATTCATGGGGCGGTGGCGGCTATTCCCAGGCTCTGGCCGATGCCGTTGAACGTGCCAATGCAGCCGGCATCCTGTTTATCGCAGCCGCCGGAAACAGCGGAACCAACAATGATGCAACACCCAGCTATCCATCCGGATATACCAGTGCTAACGTTATTGCAGTGGCTTCCATTACCAGCACGGGCGGACTTTCCAGCTTTTCACAATATGGTGCAACCAGCGTGGATATTGGTGCACCAGGGTCGGGAATCTGGTCATCTGTGCCTAAAAGCTCCAAAGGCAAAGTCGTTTCAGGATATGCCAGCTACAATGGCACATCCATGGCTACTCCGCACGTGAGCGGTGCAGCAGCACTCTATGCCTCCACTCATCCCGGCGCTACTGCCGCTCAGATCAAAAGCGCGATCCTGAGCAGTGTGGTTCCGACTGCCTCTCTTAACGGAAAAGTTTCTACCGGCGGACGACTGAACGTCAGCGGATTCTGATCCTTCCGGAATTACCAACTTTAAAGGCTGTCCATCAAACGGACAGCCTTTTTTTTTCTAGAACATCACCTGCCATTTCGCTGTCACACGAGCCGCCGCACCTGTTTCCTCTTCCCGCCACGCCACATTTAACTGGCATTTGGTAATCGGCGAGGGAAACCAGTTCAGGCCCGTCACCCATTCAGACAACCGGTTCCCGTACCCATCATGACTGATCGACTGAACCCGTAACAGAAACTGCAGGTCGGGATGAAGTAAATAGCCTCCGGTCAGGTGAAAACCATCCACCCGGATGGTGCTCAATTCACGACGGTCCGCAATAAGTCGCGTGTATTCGCCACTCAGAAGCCAATCTCCCTTCTGATGCCGGAAGTCCCCTCCCAGCAACGTGCGGATTCCGGAAAAGGCAGCCAGTTCCTGCTGATCAGGTGCCCCGGCCAGACGAACCGATTGATCGGAAGACCGGGCGGCATTCAATCCGAATTCAGTGATGGGTTCGGTCAGTGACCAGCCGGCCTGCCGTGGAACCGGATACCATTCCAGCCGTGCGACATACAGAAAATCCCGGTTATCATTTTTCAATCCGGAACCAATGCCATTCCCGTTGAAAACACCCCCCCTCACCCGGGCTTCCCTTCCTGCAGTCCGCCAGGTGAACATGAGTCCGGTTTGCCGGCCCGGCGACAGACGGTCAGAAACAAAGGACCGTTCGGTAAACTCGATTTCACCAGCAATAATGGTATATTCGGCACTGTAAGGAGCCCTGAATTGTCCGGCATCCACTCTGAAACCGGCCGGACTCTGATACCAGACATAGGCATCGAGCAGCGAATAGGATTTTACAAAGTTGGTCAGCAGGAAATAACCAACTCCTCCAATGGGTTCACCGGTCAGTTTCAGGCGCATATTTGACACATACAAGCCGTTTGACGTGGTTCCGGACTGAGATGACCACTCACCCATGGTCTGAAACAGGGCCCCGATTTTAAGGGAAGGAATAACCGGCGTGCTGTCCTTTTCCCTGGCAGTGGGATCAGAAGGCTGACTAAGCACCGGCCGGAAGGTCAGAAGCAGAAATACAAGCAGAAAGTGGGATAGGTTGATCATGAAAAATCCAGAAACGGAAAGAAAATAAAGGTACTCAATTCATGAATAAGATCAGACCGATGATCCTGGGGTTCATGGTCATCCAATTGCTTTCGTCAGGCTGCGAAAAGGAACCCGGGTTTGATGGATATCCCGATCAGCTGACGCTCGAAACCGACAAAGCCACTTACCTTCCCGGTGAGAGTGTCCGTTTTACCCTGAACGAATTTCCCGGGAGCGGCTACACCATCCGCTATTTTCATCTCGACAGTCTGATTCACTCACATCCGCTATCGGGCTCATCGTGGACCTGGATGCCACCAACAGAGGATTTCAAAGGTTACCTGATCACCCTGTCTGGTCCCGAAGGACCCGCTTCAACCGTACAGACTTCGATTGCCATTGATGTTTCATCCGACTGGACCCGGTTCCCCCGATACGGGTTTATTTCCCACTTCGGCGAATCGGCACCGGTCACTGAAGTGATCCGGTCACTTACCCGCTACCGGATCAATGGCCTGCAGTTTTATGACTGGCATTTCAGACATCACCTTCCTCTGGCCGGAACCCGGTCCGAACCCGCTGCCTCCTGGAAGGATATCATCAACCGGACCAACCACCGATCCACCGTCAGCCGGTATATAACCGAGGCTCACAACCGGAATATGAAGGCCCTTTCCTACAATCTGGCATATGGAGCCACCTCAACAGCCCAATCTGAGGGGGTTCCGGCCACCTGGTTCCTTTATAAGGACAAATCTCATGCACAACCCGATCTTCACGTCCTTCCGAAACCTCCCTTTCTCTCAGACATTTATGTGGTTCATCCCGGCCTGACGGAATGGACCACCTGGCTGGCTCAGCGGAATGACGATGTGTATGCAGTCTATCCCTTTGACGGATTTCATATTGATCAGCTGGGAGACCGGGGAACCCTGTATGATTATGATGGAAAAACCGTTGCACTGACCGGATTGTTTCCCGGCTTCATCGCAGCCATGAAATCGGCCCACTCCGAAAAGGATCTGGTCTTTAACGCCGTTAATCAGTACGGCCAGTCGCAGATTGCCTCCACCGATGTCGGATTCCTCTACACCGAGGTCTGGTCCCCCAACAACGGCTATGCCGACCTTGCACGGATGATCACCACCAATGAACAGTATTCCGGCGGTAAAAAGCGGACGGTACTGGCTGCTTACCTGAATTATGACAAGGCCAGTTCACCGGGCGAATTCAATACACCGGGAGTTCTCATGGCCAATGCCGTCATTTTTGCCTTTGGCGGATCTCACATCGAACTCGGCGAACACATGCTTGGCAAGGAATACTTTCCGAATAACAACCTGAAAATGCCTGCCGGACTGACGTACCGGCTCACCACCTTCTACGATTTTCTGACTGGTTACCAGAATATTCTCCGGGATGGCGGATCCCTGAACGCCGTGACGGTCACAGCACCAGACCAGGCTGTCACCATTAATCAATGGCCACCGGTCGCAGGAAAGATTTCCGCCATCGGTCGCCGGTTTTCCAACCGTCAGGTGATCCACCTGCTCAATTTCAGTAACAACGCCTCTCTCGACTGGCGCGATACCAATGCGAACCGGTATCCACCGATGAAATTGGTCAATCTGAAGGTGGTTATTCAAACGGGAGATCCGGTTAAGAAAGTGTGGGCCGCTTCTCCCGATCACCGGTTTGGTGACCCGTTCCTGCTGGATGCACAAATGGAAAGTGGCCGTGTGACGGTCACCCTTCCCACACTTGATTACTGGACGATGCTGGTTCTGGAGTGGTAACCGCTACTCACTGAGCAGCAATTCAATGTCACGGAAAGGAACCGAAAACAAATCGGTCAGACTGGTCTTGGTGCAATAACCCCGGTATACATAGGTTCCGTTTCTCAACGGAAGGTTTTTCCAAAGTGCAGTATTCATATCGGGTTGGTCACCAATATCCAGAAGAAAAGGAAGCAAGGCGTTGGTCAGGGCGGTGCTGCTGGTTCGGGCCACGAATGAATTGATATTCGGTACGCAGAAATGGGTGATTCCGTGTTTAACAAACACCGGATTGGACATGGAGGTCGGCCTGCTGGTCTCAATGCACCCACCCTGATCGATGGAAATATCCAGAATCACCGACCCGGGTTTCATGGCCTTGACCATGTCCTCGGTAATGATGTAGGGGTTTTTCTGACCGCGGACGGCAATGGCCCCGATCAGAACATCTGCAAACCGGACCACCTTGTTCAGAAAGTGCATATTGGAAATGGCAGTCACCACACGCCGGTCCAGCCGCTGATCCACTTCGCGCAACCGTCCCAGATCCCGGTCAAGAATCATCACCTGGGCACCGGCACCCAAGGCGCTGCGGGCTGCCGACTCTCCCACAGTTCCCGCACCGAGGATAACCACGGTGGCCGGCGGAATGCCGGCAATCGCCCCCAGCAGGATGCCACGTCCTTTTTTATCCGATTCCAGATAGCGGGCCGCAATCTGAATACTCATCATGCCGGCAATCTCACTCAGCACCCTGACCACCGGTAACTCCCTGGCCTGATCTTCAATGTATTCGAATGCGATACCGGTGACCTGCTTGTCAATGAGTGTCCTGAAGTAGTTCTTTCTCAGTGTCCCTAGATTAAGAGCCGAAATCACCACCTGGTTGGGCTTGATAAGGCTGCATTCCTCTTCGGTCAGGGGCAGAACTTTGACAATCAGCGTCGATTTATTAAACAGCTCATCAGGGCTGTACACGATGAAGGCTCCTGCCGAAGCATACTCATCATCAGAATAATGACTGTCGGCACCTGCACCCCGCTCAACAAACACTTTGTGTCCGCGCTGAACGAGCGTGCGGATGGCGGGTGGAGTGAGGCTGACCCGGCGCTCTTCGCTGGTCCGCTCTTTCGGAACACCAATTGCAAGTTCATTACGGGCAGGATCAAAAATCCGTATCTGCTCCTGTGGGCTCAGGACCACCTCTTCCTGAATGTTGAGCAGGTCTTTGTATAGCATTTACCGGATCCGGGAACTGGCCTGTATGCGTCGGATGTCTAACTGAACAGAAATAATGGCTCCTGCCACAGCCAGAAATGCCACTCCGGTCACAATAAAAAAGGCAGGGGTGGGAGATGAAAGAAGGAAAAGTCCGTTATTGGCTGCCACTCCCATGGGATTGGCCACCGACCCCAGAAGGGGCTCAAAATGTCGGTTGATCTGGTACACCTGAAGAGCGGTAAATCCGGCTACGGCCCCGATCCCCAGCATGGCCAGCCAGCACCATCGTATCTGGACTGTCAGTTCGGCCAGGGTTCCCTTCACGTTCAGATGAAACAGACCCACCAGAGAAACAATCACCAGCAACGCATGTCCCAGTGTATTGATAAACCAATACTTGGGCTTCAGTGCCTCAAACGAAAACAAGCCTGTCCCCGAACTGGTATCGAGTACCAGTGAAACCGCTGTCAGTTCAAATACCATGGGCGGATCCGATTCATCCACCAACCCAAGAGAAAAATGCCAGGTGGGAATCCAGAAGGGAATCACGGCGGCCACCAGGACCACCAGGAGAAACAGATGTTGTCGTCGGATCATCAGAACCTGTTGCTATTTAACGGGTTTTTAAAGTTAAACAATTGAACAGGATTTTCAAATGAACCACCGGATAAGCAGGTAAGTGATTATTTTTTAATCACTTATAAAGGATTCAATCCGGGACCTTTCCGGTCCCGGATTGCCTCAATGATCAGAAGGAGACGTTAAGTTGCAGATATCCCCACCAGGCAGGGTCCTTGCTGGCATACAGAGCCTTCATATACGGACCTGGAATAAAGGCCGATGCACCTGCAGTCAGTTTCATTCCTTTGACGATCGGACGGGAAAGTGTAAAATCGGCTTCATATCCCAGACCAGTCTCTCCGTTCATCTCCTCAAAACTGTTCATCAGGTGAAAATCGGCCATGCCAGTCAGCGACCAGGGCAATCCATCCTGTTTTACCTTCAGATACAGATCCTGCAACCCACCTGCCGGATTGGCCAGAAAATAATCCATGTATCCGTAAAACTTGTGGTTGGTGCCGTACCCCACGAAAAACGTGTTGTATTCCGATGAACCCGCCTCTGTGCCGCTCAGAAGGTCAGCCCCTGCAGTAAGCAGACTTCCCTCGCCGGTCAAACCAGAAAAGGCCACATTCACAGCAGCCATCCATGCCTGAATATCCATGTTTTTAAAGGTGCCGGTTTGCCAGGCTCCTTCGGTGGTCAGCGTGGTTCCCTGCAGTTTCCAGACCATGGTGCCCCCGGCCGTGTACCGGTCAATCGGAACGGTGGGGCTGTTATCGGATTCATACAGCAGAAATCCTTCAAGAGTGACAGACTCATGAGCATGAGTCAACCAGGCTCCGTACAAATCGGATCCCTGGTTTTTAATGGCTGACCACGCAGGAACCGAGGTGGCTGCCTGATTTTCCCTGACAGTCAGTGCAAAGAAATCGAGTGAACCGAGCAGCGGTGTTTTTAACCGGAACCCATCAAAGGACCGGCTGGTCATCGACCACCCGACCGATCCGAGAATGCGTTCCGATCCGTAAGCCACTTCAAACCGGCCCGCCTGAAGCGCATATCCTTCCGTCATTGGAACCAGAACATAGGCCTGATGGGCTCCGAAGGAGGGCGAATTACTTAAGGTGGATGGTTCTCCGCCCAGGGTCCGGGTATCCTGCATTTCAATCACTGCTTTACCGAGATTTTCAAACGTCGCAGTAGCAGCCAGACGGGTCCGCATGGTCGAAAACAGATTGGGCGGTGTTTTATGATTAAAATCCCGGCCATCGGCTTCGCTTCGAAGCTGAACCGATCCTGTAAAGGCAATGGGTTCCGGAGTTTGCGCGGTCATGCCTGATGCCAGAAGCAACAGACTGGCTGAAAAGAGGACTTTCATATTTTTTCTCACCTGGATTGTTGATAGGTTTTTTCACGTTCAGCCGCAGCAGCATCCCATTGTGGCACCACGGTCTTCAGAAACTCCGCCTTCTCCTCCTCTGCTTTCTTCCTGTCAAATCCGATATAAGCCTGTGCCTTATCCTTGGTGGTCAGATCGGGCAGTTTCACCAGATCGGTCATTCCCTTTCTGGCCAGAACCCGGTAGATTTCCAGACGGGCTTCCTGTGCCTTATCGATGGCGGTTCCCAGTATCCGGGCTGCTTCCTGCGGTGCATGGAATCCCACTCCATTGGCAGCGGCCACATAATCCCACCGCCATTGTGCATGCCGGATGGCCGTAAGCGCATTCTTCATTTCAGCTTCAGTGGCCCCGGCATCCCAGGCTGCCTTTGCCTCAATATGGGCCGTGGCAATGGTTCGTTCGGCGATGACCCGCAGACTCATAACTTTTTCCTGACGGTCACGGACATTTTCAAACAGGGTGGCTTCACTCTCACGGTGACAGGTCTGACAGGAATTCGCCACATTATTGAGCGGACTCTGTACATGGTGATCGGTGAATTTCACACCGCCTTCGGTTTTGTAGGGCATGTGGCAATCGGCACACGACACGCCCCGCTGAGCATGAATTCCTTCCTGGAACAATTCATAATCGGGATGCTGTGCTTTCAGCATGGGGGCCTTGCTGACCTTGTGGGTCCAGTCGGTAAACTGGATCTGATCATAGTAGGCTTCCATGGCCTCAACTCCCATTCCGCCATCCCATGGGAAGGTGAGATACTTCCCATCACCCTTGAAGTAATATTCCACATGGCATTGGGCACAGACCAGGGACCGCATTTCATTGTGGGTGGCATCCGAAATATTTTTCCCGGCGCGCTCAAAGGCCTCGGCCAGCGCCGGACGGGTGATCCGCAGATTCATGGTGGCCGGATCGTGACAATCCTGGCACCCGATCGAATTCACCACCTCACTGCCATAGTCGGTCAGTTTGCCCTTGTAAAACTCGGTGATTCCTTTCATATCCATCACCCGGGGCACATCGGTACTTTTACAGGTCCAGCAGGTCGCCGGCATCGGTCCGCCGGTGCGCAGAGTCTCCCTGATATCCTTCACAGCATAATAGTGTCCCCTGGCCTGCTTGTAATCCTTCGAAAACGGATAGCCCGCCCACATCACCACCATGGCCGGCGATTCTTCCAGCAGATCACGGGTGGCAGCACCTCCGAACGGACTGCGGAACGTGGTATCTGCAGTGCGGATGTAGGATTCATACTCCCTCGGGAATTGCTCTCCCCAGACTGCATTTCGCGGTTCAAACTCGGGCAGCGGAGCAAAGGCCTCTCTGGCCAGACGCGATTCGGTCCGGCGTTCTACAACGGAGGAAGCCAGGATGGCCACCAGAAAGACGATCACAATGGTGCCCAGAAATAGAACCCATCCGACCCAAGGACGTTTTTGAATGATTTCCACTAGTGATTTCATGGCTGATTCCTGTTACTGGTTTCGTTTGGTTTTTGTTCAATAAGTCTGGTGACCGTCTCTGAAAGAACGGGAGAAAGGGATGGAATGCGTGCGTACGGGGAAGAAGAAAGGCTGTTGACCCGTCCGTGCGGGGTTTCCCGGTGACAGGACCAGCAGGTCTTTCCTTCAATACCAGGGTGAACCGGTTCGGTCACCTTTGTGTGACAGCGGATGCAATTATCCTGAATGACCGGAACCGCACCTTCATTCAGTGTAAAAACCTGCGGCTCGGCACGCATGGTGAATACAGAGGCATGGCGCAATCCATCCTGCGCTTTGAAATAATACTTTTTAAAGACGTTATCATGCGGCACATGACAATCATTGCAGACTGCCGTCCGGGCATGCGAGCCATGTTGCCAGGTTGTGTAGGCCCCCGACATTACATGACAGTTCAGGCAAGCCTCAGGATCATCGGACAGGTAGGAAACCGCATTGGAAATGTACGCCGTATAGACCGCCAGCCCCGTCAACCCTCCCAAAAGAATCAGGACGAGTGGCCGCCAGGCGGGTGGCGGATACAACCATTTCAACCAGGTCATACGACACCTCATTCCATTTATGGACTAATAGGTATAAATTTAGAAAATACGGGTGGAATTTGGAAACGGCGAAAGATTAGAAAATGATTAGCAGGGGAATAGGGGGGGGTCGCTTTTACAGTCCGGACCGGCTGAGAAGAGTGGTAAGAATCTGGTCCGGTGAACCTGCGGCCAGCGGATCGGGACCGGCCAGAACCCCATCCGTCTTCAGCGGTCTGCCACCTGCCCATACATCGGTAACCAGATCGGAACTGGCCTCATGAACCAGAAAGGCATACCAGTCCTCATCGGTCCCAGGAGCCGACAGACGACCTGGATGCATGAAAGTGAGCAAGGCCAGATCGGCGGCCTTTCCTGTTTCAACCGATCCGGTCTGATCGTCCAGATGAAGGACTTTTGCCCCTCCGAGGGTGGCCATTTCAAAAATGGCTCGGGCTGGTATGACTCCCGGTCCCTCTTTCAGGTTCTGAAGCAGCCCTGCCAGATTCATTTCCCTGAATCCATCCAGCCGGTTGTTACAGGGAGCGCCATCGGCCGCGAGCCCGGTTACCAGTTGTTCAGATTTCAGACGGGCAAGGGATGCAATACCACTGCCGAGTTTCAGATTGCTCGATGGACAGTGAATCAAACGGGTCCCGGTCTCACGCAGAAGCCTCAGATCCGTATCCGATAGCCAGATTCCATGTGCAAGCCCCGATTTCGGAGACAGCACACCCAGTTTCGCGAAGTGAGGAATGGCATCCTCACCTACCGCCGACTTGACCGCTGCCGATTCTTCCTGCTGCTCGGCTGCATGGGTATGCCAGAAGGAATCCGGCACCCGTTCACACAACCCAAAGGATTCCTTCAGCAACGCATCCGAACAGGAAAGGATATACCGGGGAGTCATTGCATAACGGATCCGACCGTGATCCCGGCCGTGCCAGGCTGCCATCTGATCGGCAGCAGATTGCAAGGCTTTTGCGGTTGGCTCCTGCAGACCCGGGAACAGGTCATTCCGGTCCATCAGGGCTTTTCCTGCCAGCGCCCTGATTCCCGATTCCAGAATGGCATGCAACACCGATTCATAGTGAAAAACCGATCCCATATCCATTATCGTGGTGGTTCCGCCGGCAATCAGTTCCCTCAGCCCCAGAACGGCACTCAGGTACATGGAATCAGGATCATGTGCCGCTTCCAGCGGGAATATCCGGTCACGCAACCAGGCAAGTAGGGGCCGGTTTTCCGCCAATCCCCTGAAAAGGGTCTGGCACAGGTGAATATGGGGTTGTATCAGTCCGGGAATCAGAACCGATCCGGGACGATGAATCAGATGGACGGGTTGATGACCGGCCAGTAAGGCCGCATCAAACGGACCCACATGCAGAATCCGGCCCTCACCGAAAAGGACCAACGGATCCCGGATGATTCCCAACGGGGTGTTGGTCACCACCGCCGCACACCGGATGGCAGTCTTCATGAATCAAAGGTAAGCGGAAATGAGGAAAAGGTGTTAGCCTTTTTCAACCGCCGCCGATGCCTGATGGTGAATCAGAAACCAGCGGCCCTCGTGAAACCGGAAAATGTTGGTGGCCGGCAAAAAAACCTCGGCCACACGCCCATCCTGTTCGATAATCAGGTTTTCGAGTAAGGTCACCACAGCCAGATCACCAGAGATCACCGTCCGAATTCCGATCAGACGGAAATTGAATGGCTGACGGGAATTAAAAATGGAATTCCATGAATCGAGAATGGCATCATAACCATAAAGCGGATCCCACCCCGGATGGAAACACGTCACATCGGGTGAATCCAGCCAGAGGGAAGCCATGGCCGGTTCATCCCAGTCCTCAATGGCCTGATAAAAACGCCGGTTGGCCTGCAAAACCTGCTGATCGGTCTGATCGGGAGAAGTAATCATATGTGCATTCCTGAATCGTCTATACCATCAGAAGCGGCAAATAGTTCCTGAAGGGAGAACTACCGGAGTCCCTGCTGATTGTTGTCGATCAGGGTGGTGTACGATTCATACCAGCTGGTCCAGAGGGTGTCTCCGGGGGTGGCCGGATTCCAGATCATGGCTGGCTGCTGACGGATTTGCAGGTAAAAGGAAAAATTTCCCGGCTGATGAACAGGGGGAACCGGCAGATTGAGAAGGGAATCCACATGACGGAATGTTTCGGGTGCCAGACGGTAAGCCAGTGAATAGACCACCGAATCGGGGTAGGGGCCCGTCCAGCTAAAAACATCACCCTGCCGGTTAACAGCCTGACCGGTCCAGGTGCCGGCAAATCCGCCGCCACTGCCCAGCACCAGAATCATGGCGTTTCCGGTTGAATCCGGCGTGACTCCTTCAGTCTGACGGGGTGAATCGGATGCACATCCGGTCATCCCCGCCAGAAGAAGGGTGGTGATCAGTAACCGTTTATTTCGGCTGCTGAACACGTTCCTGATAGGAAAGATCATCGGTATTGACCCGGATAAACTCCCCGGTCTCAACAAATTGCGGAACCATTACCGTCAGTCCGGTTTCCAACTTGGCAGGTTTCATTGAGGAGGTGACGGTGGCACCCTTCATATTCGGGTCGGTCTCCACAATCTGCAGAACCATGGTCTGAGGAGGTACAATCCCCATTGGCTTTTCATTGTACATTTCGACCATGAATTTGGTGTTCGGCAGCAGAAAATACTTCAGTTCACCCAGATCATCTTCCGAAATGGATTGCTGCTCATAATTCTCGGTGTTCATGAAATAATGAAACTGATCATCGGAATAGAGATACTCCATCTCCACCTGATCCATGCTGATTTTCTCTGCCTTTTCATCGGACCGCCAGCGGTATTCCACATTCGCTCCGGTCTGAATGTTTTTCATCTTGGTCTGAACCATGGCACGCAGGTTGCCCGGTGTGTGATGAATCACCGAGGTGACCCGGCAGAGATTTCCATCAAATTTGATAATGTAGCCGACTTTTAACTGGCTTGCGTTTAAAATCATACAATCCCGATCCTGATTAAAGTAAAGCCTGCAAAAGTAACCCTCCGGCTCATGAAGGTCAAAAACCCGACCGGAAGGCGTCTTTTACTGCTTCAGCCAGATTTTTACACTCCGTGCCGGAAGGGTGATATCCACCGCGGTTCCGCCTGCCTGCAGCGCCTGCCCCAGTCCGTTCACATGATCAACCCGCTTGTCATCGGCGATGAGTTTCCAGTTTCCGGCCGGAAAGGTCACACCAGTGAAGGTGTTTGCCTTTTTTTCTGTATTGACCAGAACCATTACTTCACCATTTACCGAGTAGCCAAGCAGGTATGGATTGGCCGGCGCGATAAACTGGTAGTAGCCCTCGGGTGGCATGGAAGCCGTCCGGAACACTTTTCCCTTATCACTCAACCGCCAGGCAATCAGCCCCTTCCACCAGGCATTCATATTTACAAAGTCAGTCGCGGCCTTTTCCCCGGGAAAATAACTCGATTCATCTGCGGTGGTTTTCCCGAGATCTTCCCAGACAAACCAGTTGGCCTTGCGAAGGGTATTTGTATCACGGCGACCATTGAACCAGATTTTTCCGGTTTTAGTCTCTCCGATTTTCTGTGTGGTGGGGGCCACCCCTTTGGTACGGGCAAACTCGGTCCCGCCATGAATCACGATCGGTCCCAGCGAAGTGAAAAGCAGGGTGGAAGCCACTTTGAAAGCTCCCTCATCCACACCATACCGGCCATCGTAATTTTTCAGAGCAAGCTGGTCAGCCAGCGCCCAGTTATCATGAATATCCAGATAGTTAATTCCGCGGTTGGGATGCCGTTCCTCAGGAAATCCGTTGGCAAGTCCAAGCATTACCGCCGGTCTCATGAGCGTATCACCACCCGAAAATCCGGTCGGATTCTTGTCCTTGGCCGGATCGAAAAAGGCAGGACCTTTAAAGGCATTTCTTGCATCATCCTGAAAGAAGGTGATCGGGGCATCCACCTTATACCAGTCCCAATCGGGATTGGATTCATAATCAGGATCGGCCGAGGCAATCCAGGGTTCACCGTAAACAATTTTATCCCGGCCGATGGCATCAACAAAGGCCTTCAGGGTTTGCTCATCGGTCTGTCCGGCCAGATCAATCCGGAATCCATCCACCCCAAACTCTTCAATCCAGTGTTTGGCCTGATCGATAAACCAGCGTTGCATCATCGGACGGTTTTCCGATTTGGTTTCATTGCCGTATTCTCCGATCAGCTTGCCGTCTTTGGTCCGGTAGTAATAGTACTGATCCAGCACCGAGAAATTGAAGGGCATGGTTCGTCCATCCATATGCTCACCGGTATGATTGAACACATAGTCCACAATCACCGCAATACCCCGGTCATGGAACGCCTGCACAAGATTTCTGAACTGATCGCGCTCGGACCCAGGCTCGGTTCCGCGCTGACGGTACCGGCTTTCCACCGCAAAGGCGTGGGTGGTCCGGTATCCCCAATCATAATTTTCCTTGTCAATTCCCTGTTCCTTAAACCAGGGATCCTTTCCGAAAGCAGCCTGCCATTCATCATTCGGGTAATGCAGATACTCCTGCATGGGCATCAGGTGAACCACATTGATTCCCAGATCGACCAGATGGTCAAATCCGATTTTCTGACCTTTGGAATTTTTCAGACCGGGTACAGTCATGGCCGGAATCGTCCGCTTCAGCTTGTCATCGACCGGCAGCAACTCTGTAAAATCCTGAACGTGAACTTCATACGCCACCACATCCTGCATTGCAGGTATTCCATTCTTCAGCGGGGTGGCCGGACGGGTGCGTTCCCAGACCCGGGCCTTACCGAAACTGTCATCGCTCACCCGGGCATAAGGGTCGGTGATGTGAACCGGTTTACTCTCGTAAAAATGATTGCCGGGATCCTTCGGTCCGTGAATCGTGAAATCATACCAGGTTTTGTGAAGATTCCCCTTGGCAGTGTATTCCCAGACACCCTGAGCATCCTTTTTCATATCGATGGTCTTAAAGGCCTTTTTGTCATCCTTGCCCTTGTACAGATACAGCTTTACCCGGTCAGCCCTGGGTGAGAAAATCCGGAATGTGGTGGTTTTTTTATCAGAGGAAACCGTGGCACCGAGTTCTTTATCGGAGTACAGTGTGCGGAACCAGCCATCGAAGGAAACCTGGGTTTTCAGATTCAGGGAAGGCACGGCCAGGTGGTACACACGACGGATATCGATGTCCTGACCGGGAACCAGAAGGGCTTCACTGGCGGTGTTCGGCTTAATGGCGGCGACAGGGATTCGCTTCCCATCGGCCATGGTCAGTTCCCAGGATGAAGGATCGGCCGGACGGATCACCCCATCACCGGTCAGCTTCACCCAAATGGCCCGCGGACCGTTCAATTCGGCTATCAGACGGGCGGGACGCAGTCCACGCATGAAAATCAGGTTTCCGCCGTCATTGTTCGGACTCTTATCGTGCGGATTTAACCACTCACCGTCATTGAGGCGAAACTTAAACGGGGAGGCCACCCCGATGTTTCTGAATTCCGGATTCGGAAACCAGGTGGCCCAAACGTCTCCCTGTTTTTTAAGATGCCGGGAAGGATCATCCAGTGCATGGCTCCAGCCGGCAAAAGCACCGGTTACCACCACCTTCTGCACATCGGCGGCTTTGTATAAAACCGGATCGAAAACAAACCAGGTGGTATCACCTCTCAGTGCATATCCCTGGGCCCGTTCGGTGGCGGTGAAACTCTGTGCATTTACCACTCCGGCAATAAACACAGACAGGCAAACAGCCATAAGTGATTTCATTGAGCACTCCGTTCAAAAATAAATGGGTGGAAAGGAAGGAAACAGTCGGTTAATCCGGCAGGTAAAAAAACAGGAAGAAAGGGGATCATCAACCCTTTTTAGACAGAACCGGACGCAGAGCATCGATCAGTTGATCCCGGTTGGCCCGGCTGATTTCACGGCCTTTGAGAACCAGATCAGGATATTGACGTGCCAGTCCCCTGAGTTCCTTGACAGACAAGGTTTCCAGATCGGCCGGATTTCCTGAAAAGTTGGCGGGAACAGGGTCCTCTTCACGTGAATCGGGAACCAGATTTCGTTTATCAGGATGGGTGAGTTCGGCCAGTGTCTGATCGGCCGGGCGGGCAATCACGTGTGTGCTCACCACGGTTCCAACCCGGGAAGCAGCAGCAGAAGCCGCATCGACAGCCGACCGGACGGCTGCCACTTCACCGGCAAATTCAATGGTAACCAATGCTGCATCGGCTTTGTAACGCGCAAGCAACTGCACGTTGGCGGCCTTCAGTCCGGCATCAGCTGCCTCAATGGCCGCAATCAGTCCGCGGGTTTCAATTAACCCGACAGCAGGTCCCGGCATGGATAAAAATCAGGACCGTTTCGGAAGGATCAGTTCCACATCGGCATGCGGCCGGGGAATCACGTGAACCGATACCAGTTCACCAACCCGCTCAGCAGCGGCAGCACCGGCATCGGTGGCAGCCTTCACAGCACCCACGTCTCCGCGAACCATCACGGTCACAAATCCGCCGCCAATGGTTTCCTTGCCGATGAGTTCAACTTTTGCTGCTTTTACCATGGCATCAGCCGCTTCAATTGCGCCGACCAGTCCCTTGGTTTCAATCATGCCAAGTGCATCCAAAGCCATTTTTTTAATCCTTTTTACAGTTGAAAAGTGGTCCGATGAAGATAACGGCGACCCGGTTCAATGTCAATCGACCCCGGTTTCCCGCTTTCGTCTGTGCCACGTCACATCCCGGTCGCCCTGCCTTTGCAATCCATCTGCATGGCCCTGTATTTTCGTTTAATCTTTAGTCCCGGAATGTTGTGAAAATACTAATCGTTGAAGATGACATCGGCATGCAGGATTTACTTGCAGCCATGGTCCGCTCGCTCGGTCATGAGGTCATGACCGCCGACAATGGCGCCGAAGCCTGGGATCTTCACCAGACCCAGAAATTTCCGCTCGTTATCTGCGATTGGGTCATGCCTATTATGTCGGGAACCGAATTCACACGCAAGGTCCGGACCTCTCAGCAGCTGCATTACACCTACATCATCCTCATCAGCTCCATGACAGGAAAGAACAATTATTTGCAGGTGATGGATGCCGGTGCCGATGATTTCGTGCCCAAACCGGTCGATAAGGATGAACTGGCCGCCCGGATCCGGGTGGCCGAACGAATCATCCGGCTGCAGGTCCAGCTCGAGGAAATGAGCCAGCTCGATGGATTAACGGGACTTTCCAACCGCCGGCGGTTCGATCTGATTCTGAATGAGGATTGGCGCCGCCAGCGTCGCGCAGGCGGACCCATTTCCCTCATCATGATCGACATCGACTTTTTTAAAAATTATAACGATCACTACGGGCACCTGGCCGGTGATGAAGTTCTTAAAACCGTTTCAACGGTTCTGGATCGGGAAGGAAACCGGGCCGGCGACCTGGTGGCCCGTTACGGAGGCGAGGAATTTGCCGTTATCCTGGCTGGAACCACCGAATCGGCGAGTATTCTGATTGCTGAACGGATCCGGAAAGAAGTAACCAACCTGCGGATTCCTCATGAGTATTCACAGGTGGCCGATCACATCACCATCTCTCTCGGGGTGGCCACTGTTCATCCGGAACCCGATCAGAGCAACCCGAACTCTCTGGTCTCCCTGGCCGATACGGCATTGTATCAGGCCAAACGGCATGGACGGAATCAGGTGGCTGTCTACCGCGAAGGCATGGAAGTGAACGGGACTGAATCTCCTCAGCAGTAACTTACCGGCCCATCCGGCTTTTTAACTCTCCCAGCGAATCGCCACCGAATTTTTCAAGCAGGGCATTGGCAATCACGGTCGCCACCACCGATTCACCCACCACCGAGGCAGCAGGCAATGCACAGACATCCGACCGTTCCACACGGGCTTTGATCGGTTCATTGGTTCGAATATCCACCGAGGGAAGGGCATCAATCAGCGTTGGAATGGGTTTCATGGCCCCGCGGATAATCAGCGGCATGCCGGTCGTCATCGACCCTTCTGTTCCTCCGGCCCGGTTCGAAGTCCGGGAATAAGCCGAACCAGTCCAGACAATCGGATCGTGGACACGGCTGCCCGGTCGCTGCGCATTGGCAAATCCATATCCGATCTCCACCCCTTTCACCGCCGGAATCGAAACAATGGCCGCGGCCAGTTGGGCATCCAGCTTCCGGTCATATTGCACATAGGTCCCCAATCCTTCAGGAACACCGGTGACGATGATTTCAAAAATTCCTCCCAGTGTATCACCCGCCTCCTTCGCCTCATCTATGCGGGTAATCATGGCCGCTTCCAGGGTTTTATCCAGACACCGCACCTCGGAGAGATCGGCTGTTTTCCAGAGATGTTCACCTCCCTGTGCCACCAGCGGTTCCAGCAAACCGGCAGGGGCCTCCAATCCGGGATAGCCAATGGTTTCCAGCGCCACTATGTGTGAGCCGATTTCGATACCCACTTCTTTCAGCAACTGACGCGACACCGACCCCATGGCCACACGCATGGCGGTTTCCCGCGCACTCGACCGCTCGATCACCGGCCGGATGTCATCGAACTGATATTTTTTGTAACCCACCAGATCGGCGTGACCGGGTCGGGGAACCGTGATTTTGGTGATGGATGAACCATCACCTTCAATCTTCATCCGCTCGAGCCAGTTCTCCCAGTCCTTGTTCTCAATCACCAGAGTAATGGGAGCCCCGAATGTTTTCGAAAACCGCACGCCCGACCTGATCAGAACCTGGTCCTTCTCGATTTTCATCCGGCCCCCGCGTCCGTACCCTTTCATTCGTCGGGCCAGATGGATATTGATATCGTCAGCAGTCAGCGGCAGATTCGAGGGAACACCTTCAATGATCCCCGTCAGTTGGGGGCCATGGGATTCGCCGGCGGTAAAAAATCGGATCATAGATGCAGGGTTCCTTTTCAATCCTGAAACCAGGGTTATGGTTGGTTACGATCGGGGTAATCACCCGGAAACTGTAAAAATACGCCCGAAAGGGCCGGTCAGAAAAGAAATGGTTGCAGGGAAGGTCCCGACCCACCGCCGGGAATCAATTCAAATCGTCTGAGCGGAATTGGTTTTTAACCGTTTTTCATAGACGAAACTTTCACCAGAGGTGCCCGAATACAATTTCTGAAGGGGGGAATCGAACACGCCTTTGACCGAAAATCCCATCGACTCATAGAACCCCACGTTGCATTCCCGGTCCGTATCGAGGGTGACCCGCCCAACCCCAGACTGTTCACACAGGGAAAGGTACGCTTGCATGAGCAACCGGCCATATCCCTTTCCCTGTGCTGCCGGATCCACTGCGAATAAATTCACTTCATTCAATCGTTCCGGCTCCACCTTCCGTCGGCTTACTTCATGCACTTGAACAGCCTTCAGGTACATCCATTTTTCCGGAAGTCCGACCCCCTTTAATCCGAACAGGGTCCACAGAAACCGAAAAGAACCACCCACACCGCTGTAACGACCGCGGATCTGCGGAAATCCGACGGCTTTTCCGAATAGGAATCCGCGCACCACCCCCTCTTCTTCCACCACCCAGCCATGGGTGCTTTCACCCAGACTGCTTTCGGTATAGACCGACCGGAAAAGATCAGCCAATGGTTCAGGACGGAATTTGTCTGAAAAATGCCAGACTTTTTCCACAATTTCTTTGCAGCAGGGCAGGTCGGATGGTTGATAGGAACGGATCATAAAATGGTGGATAGAATGGTTGTGATTGCAGTCCGGATGGCCGGACTGTTCCCCTCGGCTGCTTCCGTTTCGGTCACAGTAAATTCACATGACCCTCTTTGCAGGATCGCGGTACCGGACCGGCGATTTTTCGATGAAGGATCGGATGACACCCCGCATGGCTACCACCCAATGATCCTGAGAGGTTGAGAACATTGTCCCGATGGTCCCTTTTCCATGTGTTCGCCCGTACTGAATCACTTTCTGCTTTTCAACGTCCCACAACCAGAGCGAGGCTGCTATCCGCAGATCAGTGTCCTTGCCATATTTGTTAAAGGCTGGCTTGCTGCTTAACCCGAAATCGGTCACCACCAGCAGATACCGGATATCCGCAGGTACAAAAAAGGAGGATCCATCTTTCGGAATGGTCATGACCCGACTCTCATCTCCAATCGTCACTTCCTGCATGGGCAAATCGGTATAGTTTCCCTCAGACACGCTCTGCACGTTTGCCTTCACCACCGTCTTTGCGATTCCGTCTATGGTATCTTCCAGCCAGGAATAAAAACGATCGGCCGGATCGGTCCGTCCGTTCGGCGGAAGATCTTCCAGAATACGGGCATGAATGTCTTCATCCAGCGGAACACGCTGAACGACCACACCAATTCCCTCATTTCCCAGATAAACATCCTGGTAATCCCGGCTCAGAACCAGATCGGCCGGCGGAGTGCATCCGCCCGTCAGAAACAGAAGAAGGGTTAATCCGACTAACCGGATGGGACGGTTACTTTTAATTGCACTGATCATCTTCGTAGCCTTTGTTAATTCTGTTCGTTGATCGCTTTTCATCCATCACCTTCCGGTGTACACAATTTCCATGGGTAACCCAAGCCCGTCCGTCTCGCGTCTATTCGGCATCGATTTCAACCTGGCAGGAGACCTTCCCAGAATGGCCCCGCACAGGGCATCCAGAATATCATCAGGCTGAACGACCCCCCGTTTAAACCTCGACAGACTTTCCTGATAAACGGTCCCGGCCATTTCACAGGCCTCTTGCAGTATCGCCAGCCGTTTTCTCTGGCCTTCCGCCGATTTCTTCTTTTCCGGAACCACCTGGCCCCCATTCAGCGACCAGAACCCGATTTCCGGATGGAATTCCCTTAAACGGACATGTGGATATGATCGCCGGAACCAGTCGGCTTCGGCGATTTTACCGAGAATATGGTAGGATTGTTTCGAAAGTTTTCGGTGGGTCCATTTCTGGTTGATGTCACAGGCCTCACGGTAGGATTGAGCAGAAAGAGTGGGTCTGGCAGGCACCCTGAAAACCGTCGGGGCCCGTCGTCCCAATACTTTTCTGGCTGCGAGGTCACAGGTCCGTTCTGCCAGACCCGAATCAGGCAACCCGATGGGAATATCAATGAGACAATGAGTGTCACTGGTCAAAAAAGAACCGAGCCCGTTCAGCGATTGCAGGATTTCCGACCGCCACGTGCCATCCGGATTAATCAGCACCAGAAACCACCCGGCTTTGCATCCATCAAGTCCGATGGATGGAACAACCGTCTCCATCATACCCAATGGACAGAAATCGAGAAATTCATAGTTTTCTTTCCGGCACTTCCAAACGTTCCTTCAGACAGATGATATTGCGCTGAACCATGTCATAGGCCCGGCGGTAGGCAGCAGAGTTATCTTTCAGATTAAACAATTCCAGCAATCCGAGAGATAACAGAGTTTAACCAACCAAAAGGTGTTCCGGCGGTGGGCAATTGAATCAGATACATGCACTCCCTTAAATCCGATGAAGCACCAATACAAGTATTTACCTCTGCTGCAAGCCGATGCATCATTTTAAAATTGGATTCATTTTTAAGTCTTTCAACCATCGGATTCCCGGCCATAACCGATTGCTGATATGAAAACCCAACCGTAACATCGATGACCCGCCTCACCAGTTCATAGGAGAAAAATTGTTTTTCCAGGGACTGGGTATTTTTCACATGTGAATACCGGTATTTAACAATCAAAGATCGTAACTGTTCATGCTGACTCAGCAAAAGAGCCAGACTCATATTTCCTCCCTCTCCGGAAAGTTGGAAATCCGGCCAGATTCATTCAATGATAAACTATTCATCGAGCTTCTCCTCAACCGCATCAAATTGCCCCTTTTCCCGATTCCAGTAAAAACGAATTACAACATCACTGTAGAACATTCCAATACTGGGTCTTCCGGACCTGTTAAAGAAACCGGCATCATGCAACCAATTCAGGCTGGCAAACCAATGTGGTCGAAAAGAACCATCGTGATACCCGATGAACAAATAGATGTCATATCGGTCCCCGGTCTTTAGTGCAATTATAAAATCACCGATCCCATCCTCATTGAAATCTCCCTCACAGAAATAGGGGAGATAGCCTGGTGTTTCCTGTCTGTAATCTTCCAGAAACTGATTGGTGCAATCACTGGTCATAACCAACCGGCTGTTGAGGCTGTCAGCAAGTAAAGTGTCAACAGCTTCCTGCTGCTTTGAAGAAAATGGATATTGTTCATGAGCAGCACTCTGGAAAAACCAAAGCGGAATCAGAATAGTCAAGGGAAATAAATAATTCAGAATACCGATAATCCTTTTCGTAATATTTGCTTGTATGATATGCTTGTTTGTTGCTTTCAATAACAGATCTGTTGATCCATCAGACCATTCCAGTAAGAAATTACTTCAGGTAGCTCTAATCCGACACCGCCTTTTTCAATGTCTTATGGAAGCTCTTTATAATCCACATCCTCATAGTAATACCAGTTACCGGTAATGAAATCCGGAATAAGGGGGAATCCAAAACAAATCAAATCAAGAGCAAACCAACCCAAGCCAAGACGGGGGACCAACTGAAGTCGCTTCTCTTCACCATTGGCGTTCAGAAGTAACACATAATCCTTTTTTGCTGGTAACTTTACAATTTTTACACCCTCAGTTGGCGCAAAGGTGGAAACCACTCTGGTTCCATTCTCATCTCTCACCATTTTTGAACTTATTTTTTTCGGCTTATTTGCCAGAGGTAGTTTGACGCCATCAATTGTTGTGATCTGCAAACTATCCGGCACATTTCTTATCTCAAACTCACCCGTGTATCCTTTGAAAACTGTCGCGCATCCGCTAAGCACACTTGCTGAAATAAGCAGGATCATTACGTGGAAATACGGTTTCATGTCAATTTCTCCATTCTTTTAGTTAATATGTCGACTTCATTATTGTCTCTGTCCCATGTTTCAGTATCGGTAACCTCACCGATTCGAATATTTTAGAGTACACAAAGTCTCAGAAAGTCCCTCATACGAAAAAGGGTCCTTTATGTTATAGCAGTATCTGAATATTTGCATCTGTCCCGAACTTGATATAGTGAATGATGATAGTATGGAACAAGTTTTTTAAATATATGGTGTATCGGGATCCAAGACAATGGTAGATCTTTATGTACGTCGGCCTTTCTCTTTAACGCTATCACAAAAAAATCGGTCAGTATTCCCTGATTCTTGCCGTCACTTCAATTTCCACCTTCATCCGCTCGTCATACAATCCCGCCACGATCATGGTGGCTGCAGGACGGCAGACTCCAAAATACTTTTGAAAGATCGGCCAGCAACGCTCAAAATCAGATCGCTCGGGGAAAATGTACAGCACACGGACCACATCATTCAGATTGCTTCCTGCCTCCTGTAATGCCTTCTCAATATTCCTGAAACATTGATCGGCCTGATCCACGACATCCTCTGGAATGGTCATGGTGGAATAATCAAATCCGGTTGTACCCGCCACAAAAACATACGGCCCATCCACCACGGCACGTGAGTAACCGATTCTGGATTCAAAATCGGATCCGCTCGAAATTAATTTTCTTTTCATCAGAATCATTCGTTCCTCTGGATTTCTTTCTTGTATTCTGTGTTCAGATTCTTCCTGCATTCAGCCTTCCTGAGCAAGGAGCAGACTCCTATTCAATAAAGAAAAGTTTCAGCATCAGTTTTCCTTCCTTGTTCCACCGGATCCACCCCAGGTCTCTTTCAGTCTCATCGCAAAGAATACTTCCAGATAGTTAACATAATTTCCCTTCCCCTCAAGGATAGAGTAGCATTTCACCGCAGGAAAAGCCAGGCGTTCACTGTTTTCATCCGGTTCCTTATAGAAGGCGACCATCGATGAATCCGGAATCTCTGCAACAACCACATGGTCCACCAGGAATTCCAGCCACTTTTTATATACAACCGCCGGACTCTTCTTTATCCAGAGCCGTTGTCCGGTTTTCACATTAACTTCCACTTCAAGGGCGTGGTCCGAAACTGTGAAAACACGCAGGTACACAATCCAATAAGCCAACTCATTTACATAACAACCAAACCAATTCACGTCTGGTTGACTAGCTGATCTCCATTCCGGGATTCCGGTTGAATCAGCCTCCGCAAAAAGAGTAGTGAATTCATCTGTGCATGCCCGGTCCTGATAGAAAGTAAATGAAGTTGATTTGGCCAGATCAAGGATGGCAAAGCCCTCGTTTTCTGCACTTTCCGCAGGAATGCCAGCAAGAACCTGAATTAAGAAACAAAGTATCATAAAAATTCAGCACCTTTCACTGGAAACGGCAGATCAGAAGCCATACGGTACCTACCAGATACCCGGTAGCAGACGGTAGCGTGTTATTTCCTTGTATTCCTGGTATCCGCGCAGTTCTCTGGTAAGCACCTGCTCCTCATTTACAATCCGGGCCATCAGAACAGGAATAATTCCGACGGCTGGTAAAAGGGCCCAATTGGACCCCAGGGCAACCGGAGAGGCCACATAAATCAGTATGGCGCCCAGATACATCGGATGACGAATCAGGCGATAGGGTCCGCTTTGAATAACACGCTGTTCATTCACGACTTCGATTACCCGTGAAGCAAACCGGTTTTCTTTCAAAACCAGAAAAAACAGGAGATACCCCAAAAGGATACAGACGGTCGCCACAACCACTACCGGATCCGGAACAGAGGACCAGCCGAACCGATGATCCAGACCAGGCAAAATGAAAGCCAGCAGGAAGGGAATGAGAGCAAGCCTGACAATCAATTTCTGGGTGGGTTCTTTCTCTCCGGTTTTCATCCGTCGGATCAGAAGTGCCGGATCCTTTTTCAGAAAATAAACCAGAATCAACGACATGGGAATCAGCAGCGTGAGAAGATAGAACCAGGCCTCCCGGTATGCCCAGGTCCCAGCCGGAAGAAACAAAAGTCCGATCAGGATGGGAATACCAATCATGAGCCGACCCGCGATTAATTTTAACAGCTTCGATTTCGGCTCCTGAGTATGTTCCATTGCATCACCCTCCGGAATAAAGAATACACCTTATCAGGTCATGGCAGCAGGCTTAGAGAACGGAGCATTTTCAGAAAGGTCTGTCACGGTTATCTGATACCACCTGTACCCAGCCAGCACGAATCAACCTGTTCTCACAGACAGGAATCCCGGATATCAGACAGAATGCATCCGCGTGAATGTAAATAAATTACCATTTAATTTAAATCGGTTATGACGTACCTTTCTACATATTCTCTTATTCTGTCTTTGTATTTGCCGGGAACGGAAAGAACAATATTCGGATTCATCTGAGATGCTATTTCATACAGGATAAACTCATCCAGATAACCATCATTCGCTATTTTAAGAATTAATTCACAATACTCATTACGGTTTTTGGGATCCTCCTCTATCATGATCATATAGGTTTCCAACATTGAGAGGATCGCCTGTTTCTCTGCCCTCGAATTCCATCCGCTATCATTTGATGCACTGATTCTAGACCGATAATCTTTCTCACCAATCCAAATTGACTTGGCAAAGGCATATGAGATCCAAAAGGGTTCCCTGTCTTCATCCACGTAAATAGCCACTCCATCTCCCTCTTTTCTTACAACAGCTATCGGTTCAAACCTTCTGCTGTTAACCCTGATTCCCAATTCCTTTTCTTTGCTCTTCAGTAAAAACATAAGATTCTGATGTCGGGGCTTTAAAGAAAGCGCCTTTATATAACACTTTTTTGCATTTGAGTAGTCACCGTTTCTCAAATAAACAGTACCCTGGAAAAATGAGGTACGATAGTCATATGGATTTATTTCGTGAGCCTTTTCATAATATTGCAATGCCTGACTCAGATTGCCTTGCATCAAGTGACAATCCCCTGCATTCAAATAGGCGATGTAGAATTTTTCTGAGATTTGAATGGCCTTTTCATAATAGGAAAGGGCTTTCTGATAGTTTCCACTCTGATAATACTCTTCACCCTCCATGAGAACACTCAGAGCAAGACTGTCAAATTCAAATGAACTTACAGATAATGAAGAATCATCTTCCTCAATTAATGGATATTCAATCAGTTGATTCAGGTCAGGAAAAATTTCTTTTCGTAATTTATCAGGAGGTATTCCATCGAGATCTCGCAGACTTTTTACTTCATAAGACGTAGGTGATTTCTCCATCATCTTAATAATTTGCTGGTTCGAAAGAAACCTTTCCATCTCCTGACCATGTAAGAGTGAGGGACTCCACAACAATGGTATAAAAACAAATGATATAACCCATTTCATGCCTTTTGCTCCATTCCAGTTGAATGATTGAATTGTTTATTGTTCGTTAACATCGAAACACCTTTTCATCGGCAAGCACCTTTGAACCTAACCAAGGCTGCCCGATGGTCTTGCAAATGTGACGGTGAGGAAATAATCTACAGAGCCAAACTGAGTCCAAAAAGCACCCCATATCCTTTTAGTAACCATTCAGAAGTATCATTCTTCATGACTTCCCTGACCTTCGACTCTGAATCTATCATTCCATACCTTGTTCTGTGAGAAGTTAATGTTGTCTCTGTGTTCCCCCAGTAATAACCAAAGCCAAATTGGTATTCCGCATGAATTGAAATAGCCTCCGTTAATTCCCATTCAGCGCCTACTCCTCCCGATACACCTACTCCAACCATTATCATCTCAGTTTTATTACGACGAACATAGGACGTGTTTAAATCACCAGAAATCCAATTATCTGTATCGTTATTGGATGTAAGACTCAGAAAGGGGCCAAAAACATAATATGGTTTGATTGTTCGGGACTTTGGCAGGTATTCTGAATATTGAATCGAAAATCTTACAAAACGGCGGTTATATTCATCTGGAAATTTGTTCGATGCATACAATGTATCCATGTGATGCCTGGTCAGGTTGATTTCTGTTTCACTTGCTGATAATTCTGAGGATAATCCAAATCTCAACTTTTCATTCTCAGTAAAATACTTTGATATAGATATAAAAGAGCCTTGAAAGGAACCCAAAGTAAAATCTGGACCAATTGCAAAGCCCAGCTCCCAATTCTTAGGTGGATATTGTTCAACAGGATTTATCTGTGAAAAAGAAACGACGTGTGAAAACGTCATACTGAAAAGAATTAAAAGAGCACGAATCATGACTATTCCTTTTATATTATTTTTTTTGTAATCACTACCACGATAGCAGGCATCATTTTACTCTCACCAGATAATGTCTCATTCTGTCCATATCCTTAGATTCAATTATCAGGTATGCTGAATCCAATCGAAGCACCGTATATTCTGACATGGGAACGAAATAATGGGAGTAAAAAATCATTGTGGAATCCTTGAATTTATAGGTAGATTGTACCATTGATTCTTCATACATGCCACTTTTTGAACTTCCATCGTTATTGATGATGAGGTACCCGGGAGCTTTTTCAATAGGATTGTTCCATTCAAATTCGTTGACATCATCTGCATTATGAACCATCATTTCCGTTTTAACTGTGGCCCACTTCCCGTATATCAAATTACTATCAGTATGATTACTACATGAAATAAGCAGCGAAGTCACCAATAGTATCCCAGCTATTTTCATTTTCTCATCCTCGTTTTTAAAATAGGTTCAATTGGAAATGTATCACAATTCTAAATTTGCGGACTCATGAAATACTAATTCAGTTACCTTACCATCCGAATCGGATCAGGACACAGATGACAGCTATCGAAAACGGCAGCAATGTGATTCTACGTTGCCATTCTATAGCATTTATTTCTTAAATCTAATCGGAATAGTTATCCACACTTTCACCGCTGTACCCTTTATGACACCCGGTGAAAACGGAGTCTCATTCAAGGCAGAAACAACTTGTTCATCACACCCATAACCAAGACTTTTTATAATTGAAGTCTTAATGACCTTCCCATTTATTCCAATCAATGCACGAACAACAACTGTTCCATTTTCTAACCCTGAGTTCAAAAATTCAGTTGGTATGACTAGTCTGCTCGCCAGTTCTGAAAGGCCCTTCTTCATTTCAGGCAACGTATCCGCGATTTCGTATTCTTTGGTTGTATCAACCACGGCCACAGATGTCTTTTCCAATTTAGTATCAGAGGAATCCTTCATTTTCGTGATTGCTACACAGGAAAATAGGGAAAGTGGTAAAAGGATTAAAAGCAGAATCTTCATATTATCTCGTTTTATTAGTATTTAACAACTTTTATGAGCGACGCTGCCGGAAACACTGTCGACAGCGTACGCACGAAAGGATAGCTAGAATTATTCTGGAAAATTATCTGATAATTTCGACTCCTGGATACTTAGACCAAAATACTCATTGATAATTCTAAGATATCCAGATTCAATATTAACACCAGAGTTAATTTGTATAGCAGAATCTGGCGAAAAACAAATTATCCCCAGATTACTATAACTTGCTCTATCAAAAAATGTTTCCTTATTTAGTCCTGAAAACGAAATATACCTATTGATCGATATGACCAATTTGATACCGTAATACCTCAGGGAGTCAGCGTATAAGCTTTCAAATCTTTCCAGATAATTAAAATAATCAGAGTATTCTTCTATTAGATATAATTCTTCTGTCTCACTTACTTGCTCCCATTCTTCCGTGGATTTGTAATAGAAGACAACACATTTTTCTTTAACTATTAATGTGTCTTTTTCAACCTTTAATGATACTTTTTCTTCTTGAACAGGCTTATTAGTACCAGTGACATTAAAAACATTGTTTAAAACACTATATACTCTTGAATCATTATCGGAAGCAATTGTCAATATTTCACCAGTCCCAGAATAGAATCCGTAATCGAATACGAGGGAATCCAAATTTTTCACATATGGATTGTACAGAGTTTCTAACTCAAGGCAAAAAGAAACATGGCAAATTTCAATATAACTCATTCCTGATGCTTGTACCCTATTAATGATGTCCTTGTTCGAAAAAACAACGATGATCAATATGATTGGGACAAAAAATATTATCATATGAATGATTTAACGCCTAGCTTCTGCCGTTTGCACGCGAACCAACCGAAGCCGAAAACCTTAGAAAATTGTTTAACTTTCCGGAAACCCAGCCGTGTGCAAATCGGCCGGAAGCGATAGTTAGATTTGCACGGTCTTGGATATAATGCGTTTTCTAACAGAAACGCTTTGAAACCAAGACAAAGTAGGGAATTGAGATTTTTAAACCAAAAGCTAAAGGGCAGCAAAAGCGCGTTCTGACTGTTTGGGGAAAATATTTAATTTTTGTAACTGAGAAAAACTGACAAGAAACCCGAGACCTCAAAACATAAAAAACATAAAAAGCAAAAACGCCCACTTTTTCATTTTGCAAAACCGAAAGAAACAAAGTTGAACTCCAGGTTTTAATCGTTACCATGGAGCGAATGGAACGTGCAAATTTCCAAAGAACTTGATAACTAATAAAAGCCAAGGCAAACTGAATATAGCTACTAATTTTATGATAACCATTCTGTGGTAAGCCTAATATTGTTTGTTAGATTCTGATTTTTACTAACAATACAATTTTAGAAAACAAATACCAGGAAATAGTGTTAAACAAAACTGAAACAGGAAATGCTGGATTTGGAAAATCAGCACCACTTTGAATAGCACCTATCATAAATGGTAGACCATAAATTCTTGTGTTTTCGTCAAAATGAACCGGGTAAAAATAAAATAAACCTCCAATAATAATAAATATTATCCCTAATAATATTATTAACCATAATCTGTCGTTTCTTTTATACTTATAATAAAAATAACTTGGAAGTATTAATAGAATATTAAATAATAAAATAAAAATATTATAAATAAATACAAATCCAATTAAGGTTGAAATAATTAAGAATGATATAAGCCATTTATTCTTTGTTGATAAATATGACTTCTTCTCAACTATGTTTTCCTTCTCGGATTTTCGTTTAATTATCTCTTCTTGAATTTTATTATATCTATTCGGATAACTTCCCTTATCTATATGCTTAAGTGAATCCAATAACTCAATCAAAGAATAATTTTCATATTTAGGTTCAGATGCCATAAAATCTAACGACCAATTTAGGCTGACCCAGAACACAGCACATTTTTACAATTTATTTGAACGAACCGAAAACTCAATTTCATGCCAACTATTCTGGGGTCAGCCTGAAATTGATTGTTAGATTAGGAATCACATAATAATATTTGCGCTTCGTTTTGGTTTAGTATTGTTAATTCAAAACGTTTGTTATCTATAGTAAAAATAAATGAGTTATAAGATATCCAATTTGAGAATTTTACTCCCGTAAATTCACCGGTAATTTTAAATTTATCGCTAAATATAATTGTATTCAAACGACTCCTGTATTCAATTCTTTTTCCAAAGCCTTCTTCACCATATGTGATTTTCTCAATATAAATATAGTTGTATATTTCTGATGTTGTTATTAAAACTCTAAATGCAACACTTCTTGTACTATCATTTTCTGACCAAAGAATTTTAGATTCTGATAAGAATGTAACCCATGTATAAAATATATTGTCTTCTATATCCTCTGACTCAAGAGGAATAACTTCCAATTGAGGAGAGATTTTGTAAACAATCTTGGTTGTATCTTTTAAAGATTTTATGATAGAATCTGAGGAATCGAGGTGGATTATATTCGATGAACTGGAATCACTTTTATTGGGTTTTCCGCAATTAAGAGTAATTAAAGTAATTACTAGTAATAAAATATTTTTCATAAAATCTAACGCTAAGTTTAAGCGGCGCTGCCTGAAACCGCACCTTCCAGAAACCACAATCAAAAAACCCCGATGCATAAACCTACCTTCCCAACCGGACCTG